>CAMYXL010000021.1 GCA_947303255.1 uncultured Clostridia bacterium
ATGTGTAGAGTGTCTGGAGCTGATCCTGGATATCAAGTGCATCGTAGATATCGGATGTGTATCCAACAGGCAAGTGTGAGCTGTTTGTGTAGTAGAATACGCCGCTTGCATCGTTAGCTGTGATGATCTGCGGATAACGCTTCTTGTCGTGCTTAGCAAGTCTGTAGGATGTAGACTCAGCAGGTGTAGCCTCGAGGTTGTAGAGGTCGCCGTACTCTTCCTGATAGTCGGAGAGACGCTCTCTCATGTGGTTCAATACCTTCTTAGCGAACTCCTGTGTGCACTCGTGTGTGAGGTCCTTATGGAGCCAGTTAGCATTGAGACCAACTTCGTTCATACCAACAAGACCGATCGTTGAGAAGTGGTTGTTGAATGATCCGAGGTAGTGCTTTGTGTAAGGATAGAGACCCTCGTCGAGAAGCTTTGTGATGGTCTGTCTCTTAACCTTAAGGGAACGGGCAGCGATATCCATCATCTTGTCGAGACGCTTGAAGAAATCAGCCTCGTCCTTAGCAAGGTAAGCGATTCTAGGAAGGTTGATAGTAACAACACCGATAGAACCTGTGGACTCACCTGAACCGAAGTATCCGCCGGACTTCTTACGAAGCTCACGAAGGTCGAGTCTCAAGCGGCAGCACATGGAACGGACATCAGAAGGCTCCATGTCGGAGTTGATGTAGTTGGAGAAGTAAGGTGTTCCGTACTTAGCTGTCATCTCGAAAAGGAGCTTGTTGTTCTCTGTCTCGGACCAGTCAAAGTCTCTTGTAATTGAATATGTAGGGATCGGATACTGGAATCCGCGGCCGTTAGCATCACCTTCGATCATAATCTCGATGAAAGCCTTGTTGACCATATCCATTTCCTTCTGGCAGTCCTTGTACTTGAAGTCCATCTCCTTGCCGCCAACGATACAGTTGAGCTCTGCAAGGTCATTCGGAACTGTCCAGTCAAGTGTGATATTGGAGAAAGGAGCCTGAGTACCCCAACGGCTTGGAGTATTTACGCCGTAGATAAAGGACTCAACTGCCTTCTTAACCTGCTCATATGAAAGATTGTCAGCCTTAACGAAAGCTGCGAGGTATGTATCAAATGATGAGAAAGCCTGTGCGCCTGCCCACTCGTTCTGCATGATACCGAGGAAGTTAACCATCTGGTTGCAAAGTGTAGCAAGGTGTGACGGAGGTGAAGATGTGATCTTACCTGTGATACCGCCGAGACCCTGTGAGATGAGCTGCTTCAAGGACCATCCTGCACAGTAACCTGTAAGCATGGAAAGGTCGTGGATGTGCATATCTGCATTTCTGTGAGCGTCTGCGATCTCCTGATCGTAGATCTCTGAGAGCCAGTAGTTGGCTGTGATAGCACCGGAGTTGCTCAGGATGAGACCACCAACGGAATAAGTAACTGTGGAGTTCTCCTTAACACGCCAGTCATCGATCTTAACATAGCTGTCAACGAGTTCCTTATAGTTCAAAGCCGCGGACTTCATGGCACGGATCTTCTCACGGTTCTTTCTGTAGAGGATATAAGCCTTAGCTACTTCCTCATAACCTGTTCTCTGGAGAACGGACTCAACACTGTCCTGGATCTCCTCGACCGTGATCTTGTTATCCTTGATCTTGCCTGCATAGTCTGCAGTTACTTTCAAAGCCAAAAGATCGATAACGTCGTCGTTATACTCTACCTTTACTGCTTCAAACGCTTTCTTGATGGCTTCTGAGATCTTAGAGATATTAAAATCTACTATCTTCTCATCTCTTTTTACAACCTGATACATAAAACCCTCCAACTTTATAATATTTCGCCGCCACGTATCTGCGCATTCGGAACCTTTTTCCTGACGATCTCCAAAAGCTTCATGAGCTTCTCCTCACTCGTCGCATGAAACTTGTTCTCTTCGATGAGTTCCCCCGAATCCTCAAACCTCTGAAGGAAATATCTGTCTGCTCCTTCAATAAGCTCTCCGATCTTCTCGAACGATTCCTCGTCGTGCAATTCATCGATCACCGTTGTTCTGAATTCATAGGGCGTTCCGGACTCCCTTATGATCCTGATGCTCCTTTGAAGTTTGTCGACCGGTGGCTCAATTAGGCCGCACACACGATCGTAACCTTCAAGATAATTCTTGATGTCCATTGCCACATAATCTGCAAGTCCTTCATCCAGTATCTCCTTGAGACGGTCCGGGAATGACCCGTTGGTATCAAGTTTTACCAGATAACCCATTGCCCTGATCTTCTTGATGAATTCCTTGATGTCGGCATGGATCAAAGGCTCACCGCCTGTTATCGCTACGCCGTCAAGAAGACCTTTGCGCTTCTCCAAGAACTTGAAGAACTCTTCCTCCTCTACAGTCCCCTCTTCATGAACCTTACCCGGTAACACCAGTGAAGAGTTGTGGCAATAAGGACATCTGAAGTTGCATCCTAACGTAAACACGGTACAAGCAACATGTTCGGGGAAATCCAGAAGCGTAAGTTTCTGTAGTCCACCCAGCTTCATACTGATTTTTGCCCCCCTAGTTTCTTCTTTAAGCCTAATCATTGTAACTATATATAGTGGTTAAGTCAACCTCACGCCACTATATTTAGTGTTTTTCGCTTTTTGCTTGCATACTACTCGCGAAACGTTTTTCTCGGGTCTCAAGGCACGTTTTTTGGGCACATTTTCACAATTTTCATTTATTTTTTAGGTTTACGCAGACTAACTTTCGAATATTACAAAATTATTACAAAACACAATATGTAGTTTTTGCCCTCCTATATCTAGTGTCTGTTTTTTTCGAAAAAGATCGCTGTAATATACAGTTCCACGGAAGAAAACAATTGAAAAAATACAGTCATTACTCCCTATCATTAGGGACACAATACTGGATTTTAAACGAAAATCCCTTCGAAAATCCCTATGGATAGGGAGTTTTTGCTGGATTTTAAGTGAAAATACAGTGTTCAAGTCCCTGGGAACAGGGACATTTTACTGGATTTAGAAGGTACAAAAAAAGCTGCCTCCGGATCGAGACAGCTTTCATTGTTTTCGAGAAAAAAGATTATCTGTGATAAAGCTTTGATGTCTGGTACTTAGGCTCGCATGTGAGGTTGACGCCCAGCTTCTTGAAGACGTTGACGTCGACGGAGCTCAGGAGCACGGAAGAGTGAACTTCGCAGTGACGGAGCTTGCTGAGCTGCTCCATGGCCTTCTTTGCGTTCTCGTCGGTTACGGCTGAGATGCACAAAGCGATGAGGATCTCATCGATGTGAAGGTGCGGGTTGTGACCGCCCAAGGACTGAGTCTTGAGGTTCATGACAGGAACGATGACCTCCTCAGGGATGAGGTCGACTTCCTTCGGGATGTCTGCGAGAGCCTTCAGAGCGTTGAGGAGCATAGCGGAAGATGCACCGAGGAGAGACGTTGTCTTACCTGTGATGATACGGCCGTCAGGGAGCTCGATGGCTGCTGCAGGCTCGTTGTTGGTCTCTTCGGAATGTTTGCATGCCGCGTCGATTACAGGACGGCTCGCGATGCTGATGCCTGCCTGCTCCATGAGGAGTTCGATCTTCATGGTCTCGGACTCGTCGCCCTCGCCCTTTACCTTCTTGCAGGCTGCCTCGTAGTAGCGGCGGATGATCTCGTTTCTGGATGCTTCCCATACTGCTTCCTTATCGAAGATGCAGTTGCCGGCCATGTTAACGCCCATGTCCGTAGGTGACTTATATGGGCACTCACCGAGCATCTGCTCGAGGCACGCACGTACGACCGGGAATATCTCGACGTCACGGTTGTAGTTAACTGTTGTCTCGCCGTAAGCCTCGAGATGGAACGGGTCGATCATGTTAACGTCCTTGAGGTCTGCTGTTGCAGCTTCGTATGCGAGGTTTACCGGATCCTTGAGTGCGAGGTTCCAGATCGGGAATGTCTCGAACTTGGCGTAGCCGGCCTTAACGCCGCGCTTGTGCTCGTGGTAGAGCTGGGAAAGGCATGTAGCCATCTTTCCTGAACCAGGACCCGGAGCCGTTACGACTACGAGCTTACGTGTTGTCTCGATATATTGGTTCTTGCCGTAGCCTTCATCGGATACAACAAGCTTCATGTTGGATGGATAACCCGGGATCGGGTAGTGTCTGTAAACCGGAACGTTAAGGGAGTTGAGCTTCTTCTCGAATGCGAGAGCTGCAGGCTGCTCGGCAAATCTGGTGAGAACGACGCTGCCTACATAGAGGCCGAAGCTTCTGAAGGCGTCGATGAGACGGAGAACATCAAGGTCGTATGTGATTCCGATGTCGCCTCTGATCTTGTTTTTCTCGATATCTGCCGCGTTGATCGCGATTACGATCTCGGCTTCGTCCTTAAGACGGGACAACATCCTGATCTTGGAGTCAGGAGCAAAACCCGGAAGAACTCTGGAAGCGTGGAAATCGTCGAACAGCTTGCCGCCGAACTCCAGATAGAGCTTGCCTCCGAACTTGTTGATCCTCTCGAGGATGTGAGATGACTGCATCTCAAGATACTTGTCATTGTCAAAACCGATCTTGTACATAACAAACCTTCCTTAACCATACTCGCCGTTTTTTGGCATAAAAAATGCGAACGGCAACATTTCCATTCGCCTATTTATTTTATCTTTTTCGAGCTCGAAAAACAAGCAAAGAAAAATTCAATTTTTTATCATTTGTTGATGTAACAGAACTTCGCCAGGTTGCGGCCCTTGTTCTTCGCATCATAAAGGCAGCGGTCGGCATGCCTGAAAAGCGCGATAGGATCGACGTTTCGGTCAGAATACGCCACACCGATGCTCACAGTCAGATTTATCCTTTTGTCTCCCTTATCGAAAACACGGCTCTCGATCTGACGCAGCAGTTTATTGACATTCTTCTCATTCAGGCTGTCGTCCGTGGCAAGGATCGCGAATTCCTCACCGCCCCAGCGCGAGATGGACGCGGAAGTGTTCTTGCGGAGGAAATCCGAGAGTTCCTTAAGGATTACGTCACCCTTAAGATGTCCGTAAGTATCGTTGATCGTCTTGAAATGATCGATATCGAGAACGAGGAGCGTAACCCTCTCTACATTCTCATCGCTCAAAGTCCTCTCCACCAGGTCGTTGAAACCGCGGCGGTTGATGGCGCCCGTCAGATCATCGTGATAGTAGAGATACTCATACTCGATCTTGGTACGCTTGACCTCTTTGTAAAGTCCCTGACGGATCGACTCCAACAGGAGCGCGATAAGGAAGAACGTGAGGTAGATAAGCGGGAATCTGATCCTCAAAGAGTCGCTGTAGTGGAATCTGAGCATGTTATAGCCCCACGGTGTCCACATGAAAAAGACGATGATCGCGAACATGACCGCCGTCATCGGGATCGCGAACCTTCTCCTGTAGAGGAACAGACTGCACGCAGGCAGTACGCAGATCCATATGATACTGACGCCTTCAGGGAATCCCGAATAGATAAAGAACGTAAAAAGCGTAATAAGTTCAACACCAAACAGCCAGGACGACAGTTTGACGCCCCTCTTACTTACTCTGCAGAGCGCATAGTCCAACGCGCAAAGGAGCGCGAAGCACAGCGTCACCCAGAAGAGCATGATGTATCCGGTCAGATAATCAACCAGTGATGTCACCGTCGATACGACGATCAGGATAAGGAAAATCCAACTGAAGCGGTATTCTTCCTTATCTTCAGCATTTACGGCATCTTGAACAAACTCATTGAATAACCTGATCATGGATCACTTATGCCTTGTAGAACGGTTCGTAGTTAGAGCAGATCTTGATAAATGTCGGAGCCTTCATGGCGAACTCGACTCTCATCTCTCTGCCGAGGCAAGGCACGATAACCTTGTATGCTTCGTCAAAGATCTTCTTACGCTCTTCCTCTGTTACGCTGAAGTCGAGGTCGAATACAACGATGATGTTAGCCTCTTCGTTGTTCTCCTGCTTAGCGAACAGATAGATCTCCTTAACGAGATCGTTTCTCTGGCCGAAATCCATAAGAGCTTCCTTAACGAGACGTGTCTTCTCGGTCTCCTTCATGATACCGATCTTAACAGTCGTATCCTGCTTGATAGTGCGCTTCTGAACGTTATTCTCGCTCTTGTAGCCCTCGGAATTCCTGATGCTCTCGATAAACTGAGGCGGAACCGGAACAGGCTCAGAGAACGGGTTGATAACAAAACCTTCGCCGCTCTGTGAAGCGATATCAGCAATATCATCGAACTTGAGTACGAGAACCTTAACAGGTCCCTTATTCTTCGTAAAAGCAGTCCACTTGGAAAAAGCGCCCCAGTCCGTAAATGTCGGCAGCACCTTCTTGTCGGAGCCGTTGATGTTCAGCATCGGGAAGCCAACCTGAGTTCCCTTCTTAACAGTGCCGCTCTCCGTACCGAGGTCATCTGAGACAACAGGTACCACGAACTTCGCGTGAACCAGGTTGTAGCAGAACTCGTTTGTATAGTCTCTGTCCTTGTAGTTGTCCTTGTAATCACGTGCCAGCGCCAGCAGGAACGGATTCTCGATCGGCTTACTTACGTCAACAGCCGCCTGCGGCTCGATATTCGTTACAACAGCATTGATCGCGTTGTCCGGGAGATAGTCACCGTCGATAATGATCTCGAGCATATCTCCTTCCCTTTTCGAAAAAGCGGACTTGATCTTTACTACCGGCATATTGGATTTACTTATGTAGAGGTCATCAGCATCACTGTATTCACCAAAAGGCTTACCCTTGATTCCTGTCTGTGATCCGTAAGAACTTATTTCCTTGATTAACATTGTAAAGCGGTTGAGTTTTGCCGCCTGATTATTGATATCCATAATCCTTCCTCCTTGAGAAGCTCCCTAGATTGTACCACATAAGCAGTATATTTGAACAAATAAAAGCACCGACCGGCAAAACACCGATCGGCGCGGATATTTCGGTTATCAGTTCTGACCCGGGAAAGTGACTACCGTGAACTCACTGTTCGGATCATCGATATACGGTTCACTGGAATTGATCGGATCATTACCGTCAAACTGCAGTCTGATGATATCGATCTCAGGTGATAAGTATTTAGTCTTCTCAAACATTTTCCATAGCCCCCTTAACGATCTTGTGATATGCATAGAGCGCCTTCACGTAGTTACACAAAGTCTCATTATCCTGATAGTAGTTGTAAACGAGAAAAACATAATCCATCGGGCAGTATGTGAATGTCTGTTCATTCAAAGTGATCTCGTGAACCTGATCAATGTTATAAGCTGTGATACTCTCGATCGGAACATATACAAACTTCGGATTGCTGTTAGCCAAGAGCGAACGGCCCGTACCGTCAACTACCAGATCGTAACTGATGGTGCTTATCGTCTTACCTTTAGCAAGTTTGAAGTAGATGTAACTGGATAATGTTCCCTCAGGCTTTGTTACGAAGCTGGCGCCATAGAAAGAAAGATCATCCCATGCCTCAGGGACTGTTCCAACCTGCGTCAATGCCTGATACTCGCTCTCACTGCAGAAAGCCTCTGCCTTCTCAGCTGAAGTAAGGAAGCTGTTAGCAGCCTCTCCGCCTACCTTAAAGTAAGCCTGCATATATGTGGCATAGTTGAGCATTCCTTTGATGATAGTCTTATCTGTATCAGAATAAGCACCTGTCGTATCGGCCAAAACAGTCTGAGCATAGGTCTTAACTGATACATCCGCATCAGGCTTAACAAAGTACTCTTCATCGTTGCCGGCATACTTTGCTGATATATCAATAGCATCTACGATATGCAGATAATCAATGTAATATATCATCTCATAATCATGATTCTCATCAAGCCAGCCTTCAACGTAGTATTCTTTACCGTTAACAGTAATGATCATATTCTCATCTGAGAGATTCTCTGAAAGATGGAACTTAAACTTAATACCTATCTTAGAAAAATCCTCAGCTTTAAGAACCAAGCTGTATCCTTTGAGTTCAACAGAACTGGATGCTTTAGCAAGCTGACCGTTTGAATTCAAAGTGTAGTTAATATTGTCATCATATACATATCCGTTAAGAGAAACTCCGGAAGCCGGGAGGAAAAGCTGCTTTCCTGCTGCAGGTGTCTCATAAGTTACCAGTACATCAGTTCCGGCAGAATTGGAATTTACTTTTATCGGACACTCGTCTGCTATGTAAAGGTTTTCCTCAGCCTGATTATAGTGGTTGTCTTTAATAATAATCTTGCCATTAAAAACTGTACTTGTAGAAGCGTTATAGAACGATCCGATACCAATTCCACCCATTTTTTCACAACTTGAAATGGAGACATTTGTCAATGTCACATTGGACCAAGCCTCAGCACAAATGGCATATCCGTCTCCTGACGACATACATTCAATTAAATCGGAATCAGAAATATTGACGTAAGATCCGCCACCTGCATAAATGGCACCGCCTTTTCCTGTTGCCCATGCGGAATACAGATTTACACCATCAATAGTGAGGGTACATCCTCCGGCTACATTAAAGAAGCCTCCATTACCAGTCTTAGTAGCACCAAACGAATACTCACCATCGCCATTTGAGATTACTCCACCGCCCTTTGAATCGATAAATTCATAACTGGCACTCTTTGCCATATTGAGTAATCCCTCTTCTGAATTAACAACTATATTGTTTCCATTAAGGTCAATTGTTACTGGTGTAGGTGTGGATGAAAGCTTTGAATAATCGAGTACTTCACTAACTGAAAGAGTACTGTCCAAGCGAATATACAAGTGGTTATTTGTTAAAACTTTATCAGGGAAGAGCGCAGGATCCGGAATTGAATGGCTTTCTGATCCGCAAATAGTAATATAGTCAGATTCACCAAGCCAAAACCATCTAATTCCGTTTGCATCCGGATAGTCTAACAGGTCTTCCCAACCTGCCCACTCATCATCTACGGCTCTGACGTCAGCCTTTGGTGAAATGAAAACAAAAGCTCCAGCGAAAACTAAAGAGGCCATAACTGTTGATACGGCTTTTAGAAGCTTGTTCCTCATATTTTTACCCTCGCTTGCCCACAAAAATATAACAATTACGTATAGTAATTCAACGGTATTCTATCACGGATTTGACAAGCGAATGTTTCAATAGTGTTAAGACTATTTGAAAACGAGTACACATTTTTGTTGCATTGTTGGAAAAAGTTGACAATATCCTGAATATCAGAATTGCCTTACAAGCTCGATAACTTCGGCCTCCGACAGGAGTGTGATGTGCTTATCGACTACACGGTAGATATTGTCACACATGGAGAGCACTGTCGGGCGGTGAGTTGTAATAATGAACGTTTTATCCGGTGATTTGTGAAGGATATTGCGGAGAACTTCGCGCTCGGTCTCAACATCAAGAGCGGAAGTTGCCTCATCCATGAGGATTATAGGAGCATCACGCAGGAGTGCGCGGGCGATGGCGATTCGCTGAGCCTGGCCTTCGGAAAGTCCCTTGCCCTTTTCTTTGACTTCGCTGTTGATGCCCTCCGGAAGTTTCGAGACGAAATCCCAGGCACATGCGAGTTTTAGCGCAGCCTTGATCTCATCATCGGTAGCGTCATCTTTGGCAAGTCGCATGTTGTATGCGATGGTGCCTGACATCAGGGAGTTGCCCTGAGGGACGTAGGAGATGTTGACGCGGCTCGTCGGATCGATAGGTTTTCGAGAACCGGAAGGAAAGACAAAATCCATCTTGCCTGAAGAAGGCTCGACCATGCCCAGGAGAAGACGGAGCAAGGTAGTCTTGCCCTCGCCGGAAGGACCGACCAATGCGGTAATCTTGCCGGGGAGCGCGGTCATGGATGAATCAACGATGACCGGAGTCTCAGGAACGTAGCCGAAGTTCACGCCGCTGAGCTCGATAGTAACGCCTTTCTCGGTGAAGATGTCGGCCTCCACGTTCTCGGACGGAAGGTCAACGAGTTCCCTTATTCTGTGCGCGGCAACGGAGCCGTTAACAAAGGTCGGGACCATGTCGGTGACGCTCTTGAACGCGCCTGACAGGTTGATCCTCTGCTGCAGGAACAGAATCATGGTACCGTAAGTGATCGCGCCGCTCCACAGAAGGAACAGGCAGTATGCGTAGGCGCCGAACTGTACGACAAGTGACGTCAGCGCCATGAAGATGTTGCTCTTGATAACGAAGGCGTTCTTAACAAGACTGATGCGCTTGTACTCCGCCTGCAGCTCGTTAAGGCCGAAGCTGAAGCGGTCAGAAACGCCGAAAGACTTGATTGTGTCGATGCCGTAGAGCGCCTCCGACTCATAGGAGTAGAGGGCACTGGTGGACTTCATCACGCTGTTCTGGTACTCGCGCTGCTTCTTAACAAGGTACTTGCCCGCCAGCAGAAGTATCGGCGCGGACGACAGCGCGATCAGGGCCATCACCGGACTATAGTAGAAGATAACGATAAAGGTCGCGATGAAGCTGTAGACGGAAATGATAAAAGTCGGGATCCAGTTGATGGCATTGCCCGCCACGTTACCGATATCGCCGTGGAACCTGTTCAGGATATCGCCGCTCGGGAACCCGTTCAGCGACTGCCACTTCGCCTTCATTACCTTATCGAAAACATCCTTCCTCACCACATTCGTCATGTCGACCTCAAGTTTCAAGGTCACGCGGCTCATGAAGTTATGAAGAAGAAGCGACGCCAGCGCACCGCCCACCGTGATCAGCGCAGCCAGCCACAGCTTGTCGGTCTTTCTGCCCACGATAACGTCGATCAGGAATTTGCTGGCAATGGAAGACACGAGTCCCAGAGAACTGCTCAACAGGCCCAGCACCGTATATAGCACGATCCTGCCCTTGTACATGGACGAATACGTAAAGATCCACTTCCAGTCGTCAAACATATCCCTGAAAGTGCCGTCCTTGCGCTTCTTATTAACGATTTCCAGACTCTCTATCTTCATCAGTCTCTCCGAAAACAATATACAACGATTATATCTTATTTCCTCTTCCTTTTCGAAATAAATATCCGACGGTACGGCCACCGGTTTTCGCCCCATAGAAAAGCGGCGCCGAAAACCTCAGCGCCGCAATAATTCTTTTTCCTGCTCTTAGAAAACCGGACCCTCTTCAGGATTCTGATATTCATCAGGGATTCCATCGCCGTTCTTGTCAGTCTCACTGTTGATAATGATATCTCCACCGCCAGAAAGCCTGATAATGTCTATTTCCGGAGCACTATAGAATGATCTGTTGTTTTTCATACCATACCTCTTATCAGTTATTATAGAAAACATAGTAGTTATATATCACCATAGATCTGGCAAGTTCCTTCATTTCTGGGGAAGCCTTATCAGACATTAATGCATTATACAGATAACTGGATGGTGACATACCGAAATCATAACGAGTATCTCCGTAATATACCGGAACAATAGGAATCAAATTAAAACCATAGACCATATCAAGATCCGGGAGTGTAATGTAGAAGTATCTTGTTCCCGGGATGAATGTAGGCTTTTCATCCGCCATAACTCCCCAGGTAATAAGCTCCGTATCAACGCCCTCATCATAAGTGAAATACATCTTAAGAGTTGGTTGACTGCCGAAGATGATACTTGAACCATAGTAATGGATATTCTCGCTTACAGGCGTAGCCTTAGGCTTAGAACCTTTGAAGAAACCATTATATATTGAAGAAGATGAAGTAACATCCTCGCTCATGATAGCCTTATCTGCAGCTGCTAAGAAATAATCTGCTGGCTCATTTGCCATAAAATTGAAGTATTTCTGAGAAGCGGCACCATATGTAACCATGGAAGCAGCTATATTCTTCTGACCCTCAGTGTAATCGCCGATATATACTGCCTTAGCATAATTACTGATAGTAAATCCTTCTAAGAGGATCAAAGAAGTGTTATAAGAAGCACCTACGGAGAAAGTAATAGGTGTACTCATCTCCATGGATTCCATATAACATGTAAACAGCCACTCACCGTTAACTTCTTCAACCTTATCGGCCTTGACCGGAGTTGAACTGTATCTATTGGCATTGTAGTATCCGTTAAGATCTGCTCCGTCGTAACCTGAAACAACAGCAACATGGAATGTTACTCCGATGTAATTACCGTCTAAGCAAAGATTTACTCCGGTTATATCGAAATAATCCTCTGGAAGCTTAGGAATGAAATAAATACCGCTTCCGTTACGGTCTGACTTCAGGGTAGGATTGTCACAAGATATCGCTACCTCTGCAACATTGCTAACGCCATAACCCTGAACAGGAGTCTTATCATAGAACTCGAAGAAAGAGATTCCGATCTTGAAAGCTGCTCCATCTCCGCAGCCGGATTCGATGTCTACGTAGCTGTATGCTTCGTTAGATGCGAAGTAGATGTTACTGTCAACTCCGTTACCCTTGTTATATTGAACAAACGGATCGTCACCGCTAATAACAACCGAGCTGTACCAATCTGTATAGCCCGTCTTATCAGCGTAGATACCACCGCCATATCCGGCATCACAATTATTGTTTCTGATTATTGCACCATTTCCGAGATAAACAGCTCCGTCTTTGACAATAGTTATCGCACCGCCGTTCTTTTTTGAATAGTTATTGCTGAGTGCACTGTTCTCAATGTGGATACTTCTGCCTTCACCGTAGATTGCGCCACCTTCGTTGGCACTGCAATATTCGATGGTTGACTTGCTTATACTGCACAGGGATTTCTCACCCAAAATAATAGCTCCACCCTTATCAGCTGAACCTTTTGTGATATAGCAATCAGAAACTGTCAGAGAATTCTGGCTATAGAAAGAAATAAGGCTCTTTCCCTCTTCGTCTACGGAATAACTGGAACTCTTTCCTCCGTTAATATTCAGATTCATGACATTGCATGAATAATTCTTGGCACTAAGGAAAGGCGCACCCTTTGTAGCTTTGAATGTACCATGGATGTTATCAAGCGGATCGCTTTCAACCGTGCTGCACAGATGAACAAAGTATCCGTCCGTAGAGATCATATACTCGCTCTTATCTGTGTTCGTATATGTGATGGTCTTACCCAGGAAGTTGATCTCAAGGGCTCCCTCAAGCTCTACTCCGTCATTGATCGTAATATCTTCATCAAGAACATATTTACCTGATGAAGGCAACTTACCGTCAACGATCTTATCTGAAGAGAGGATCTTGTAATATCCGTTGGTATACCAACCGGCATCTTCGCCCTCGGTTTTCAGGTGGAATACCTCATCTGTACCATTGAGCCTAAGAGTCTTCGTGTCGTCAGCCAACAGACTTCCGAAAGAGACAAATGAAACAACACTTAAGCTCATTACACAAGAAAGAGCCATAGCAACTACACTTTTTGCTTTCATACACTACCTCCTAACCTGTTTTTTACATAAATCAAAGACATTTTATTACAGTCAGAGAGCTTTTTACATTAAATAATAAGTGTAGAGTATTACCAATTTTCGGGGGCTATCTCTTCAAATGCATCAAAAAAGGACCGCATTGCGATCCTTTGTCTGTTCATATGATCATTTACTCATCGTTCCGTAGGAGACCTCGAAGGCTTCCTTTTCCATGTTGCAGCCGAGAGAGTAGATCTTGACCCTGTCGAGCATCAAGTCCACCAGATCGAGAGTTTTGATGAAAGCATCGCGGTCGATGGTCCTATAGGTCTGGCCGATGATGAGCGGGTAAGCCTCGCTGATATCCATTGGGCGGATAGTGTTTTCGGGAGACTGATAGAGCATACAGATCGCCTTGAGTTTGACGCGCATGTTGGTGCCCCTGTGATGCTTGCCGTTGTACGGGGTGCCGTAAGCGTATACCGAATCGCCCTCGACCTTGAGGAGGGGCTTATCATCGTTGACCATGATCGCGCGGGAACCCAGGTTGTCACACCAGATCTTGGCGTGGGTGGATTTGCCCGTGCCGCTCGGGGCACCGAACAGGTAGCCTTCGCCGTCAACGCTGATGCAGGAACCGTGAAACAGGAATGCATCGTAGTAGGGCATTTTCTCGCAGATCTTACGGTAGACCGCGAGTTCCTCCAGATAATAATCTGGGAAACGGCCGCCTTCTTCTGACCTGTCCTTCTCGAAAACGATGTCCTCTTCGGAGATCTTTATACTTAAGTCCGGCTTGTTGTCCGACTCGTATCCCTTGCAGTATTCGTGCACGTTGGGATAGATGGAATCGATATATACCGTCTTGTCTGCGAAATTGTATTTGCCCGTCATCTAAAACCTTCTAATCTTCATAAATCGGCACTTCTTCAAAAACTAAAGAAGTGCCGTAATCTTTTTATCATTACACGTTTCCTATTCCACGATTGCACCGATCTCCCTGAGCTTACCAAGGACGTTCTTTACGTCTCTCTCGATGACCTCGCGGGGCGCATCGTATTTCTCAAGAAGATGCTCGACCATCTGTTCTTCCGTCATGTCTTCCTTCAGACATTCGATAAGTTCGCCTGTGGTCGCATTCCCTTTTACCATTCCCGAAAAAGACGAGGAGCCGACAGGTACCAAGACACTGTCGGATCCAATCTTTCGATAAACAAAATCACTATTGAGCTTCATATATCACTCGACTCCTTCGATATCCTCGATCGGAACAAAAGGCAACTCGATAACACCGCTATCGTCGCCTGATGAAGTCGGAGCAGGTGTCGATCCGCCGCCACCGTTAGAAGTCGGGCTTGTAGTAGGCTGATTCGATGATCCGCCGCCTGCCGGAGTCGTTGTCGGATTCTTGCCGCCGTTGCCGCTTCCGCCATTACCGTTGCCGCTTCCGTTGTTGCCTGAAGCTGTCGTCGTTGGCTCGATGATGAGGATCTCGCCTTCCTCTGTCTCCGGAGGAGGTATGTTCTCAGTCGGCTTTGTTGTTCCGTTGGTTCCGCCGGTAGATTCGCTCGTTCCGTTGCCGGATCCATTGCCTGAACCGGATGTTGTCGTTGTCGTGCCTGAAGCATTTGTGCCGGAAGTGTCTGATGTGTCAGATCCGAGCGTGTTGCCGTTTCTTTCTGCGTCGGTCTTGTCCGTGCCATCAGTAACAATGTCGCCTGAACTGGCAGGGACCGTGGAGTCTGCTGTCGAGATGAATGTCTCACCGTTTTCGTTGGTGATTATGACGGTAGCCTCCGTCTCGTTTTCAGTGTCTTTGGAGCATGCCTTAAGTCCCAGGATAACACCCAGTGCGACCGCTGCAAAACCCACAACTATAGCGATAGGGATTATTACTTTTTTGTTCTTCATTCTGTTGTTCTGCCTTTCTTCATCATACCCTTGACTGTACAATGCACTTTCCCTTAATAGCACGATTATAACATAATATGTTAATATCAGAACTTTTTAATAAGAATGTAATGGAGCTTTTTCGAGAAATACAAGCATACAAAAAGGCTTCCTCCGACATCTGCCGAAGAAAGCCCTCTTTATGACATTACTTTTTCTCGAAAACGCTCACGCGATATCGCCCTCCATATCATCGAGTTCTATGCTTGAATCAATACCGCTCTGGCTCAGAACGATTATATCGATCTCAGGTGTCTCATATACTAGCTTATCCATCATATTTCTCCCTCTCTTACATCGCTTTTATTGCCGTAGCAAAATTGTAGTAAGCTTTCGCCAGGTTCACCATCGAGCCACTGCCCTGGCTGGCATAGATTGCCTTCAAGTAAGTGTAAATAGAATAATTAAAACTCGTCGATCCCGCAACCACGGTAAACGTCGTATCGAAGTTTCCCGCCGGGATTCCGTTACCGTCAGCGCCCTTATACTCGTATATGTAGTAACCGCTCTTCTGCGTACCGCTAACGGAAGTTCCGTCAACCGTTATCGTTCCCACATCCTCAGTAAAGTAGAACTTGATACTGTTCTGCGTAAGGAATACAACGCTCGCGCCATAGAGCGTATCAGGCTTCGTGAACTCTTCGCTCGTAAGACTTGACGAAGGTTCTGCCGTAAAGTCATATCCCTGCGGCAATTTATTCGCATTGATGCTGAACTGCACCTGAGCGTAGCCGCCGTACTTGATCAGCGCCTCTGCTGCCGCTTTCTGGCTGGCGGTATAATCTTTTCCGTTGATTATCGCATTGGCATATTTCTCTATAGTTATTGTCTTTGTTATGCTCAGATTGCCACTTGTAGCAGTGATCTCAATAGGAGCAGTCATACAAGCCGACTCGACGGGGATGGAGAATTTATACAATCCGTCCTCCTCAGTCATCTGATCAAACGTAAAACTACCGCTCTTGTTCTCTGTCTTGTTCTGACCATTCTTAGTAACAGTATAAGAGTAAGAATAAGAAGCCTCAGCATCACTCTGGTAAGATTCGCCTATTCCAAGATAGACATTAAGCTTGATATCTCCGTCAGAACTTACGTTACAGTTCTTTATGTACATCGTCTCGATCTTACTGAAGATAGCTTCACCGTTGCTGTTTGTCGTAATCTCATATTCACTGTTATCACTAATGAATGCAGCTGTTGTTCCGTTATTATTTAGTCCGCTGGTAAGAACTTTTCCCAGGTGAGCCGGAGGAACGGAAACACCTATCTTGGCATTATCACCAAGAGGTCCGACAATTGTAATTTTACAGTTATTATTATCAGCAAGGTATAGATTATCTCTCGGATCTCCGGGAGCATAATCGGAATCATTTCCGGTAATCTCAACATTCCCCTTGATCTTAATATTTCCTCCTGAGACCAAAAATATACCGGCACCTGCAGACAAATTCCCATTATTATTTCCACCGGATACTAGTCCGCTATGTTTGCACTGGTTACCAACGATCTTGGCATCTCCGCTCAATTCCAAAGTACTATTTGAGAAGATCCTTACTCCACCGCCAGCTATCTTGGCAGAGCATCCTGTTACCATGCCGCCGGACATCTTGGTAGTACCCGCTCTAACCTGGAATCCTCCACCGCCATTATCAGAATGACAATCAGTAATGAGACCTCCTGTCATTATAAAGGTGCCCTTACTGTGAACGCCTCCACCGCCTGTAAGACTCTTACAGCCCGAGATCGTGCCGCCATTCATGTAAAAATATCCGCCGCTTACAATGTGAACAGCACCACCGTCTTCACAGATAGAATCCTTAAATGTGCCGCTATCCAATGTAAGAGTGCAACCCTGATTTACAAAGAAAATGCCGCCCTGATCCTTGTTACCGCTCGGGACCACCTGTTTACCCATGATATATCCGTCAGAACCGCTGTCGCTGATAGTCAGAGATGTCTGATTTTCCAAAGAGCACAATCTGACGTTAGCTTCCGGATCGGAAAGCTTGATATAGTGTCCGTTAAGATCTATCTTGATCGTAACACCGCTTAGTATTATCTCTGAAGTTATTTCTACGTCTGTCTGCAGAATGTAGTTTGCACTGGTAACCTCACCTGTCGGACAAGGAAAACTTGTAGCATCAGTCCAATCGGTCCAAGTCTCATCAGCTAATACCGGTTCAGCCGGCATAAAGCAGAAAACTCCCAGCAACAAAGCAAAAGCAGTTAAAAGAGATACCAATTTTTTCTTCATATCCATGTCTCCTTATTAACCCAACTGTACATCTTCCCTTTTATTATTTTATCACGTATAAAAGTGATTTGAAAACCGCAAATACGGGTATGATTTCATCAAAAACAAAAACTCCCCCATATGAACGAGGGAGTTTCACAAAATGTTGATTACCAAGTATCGATCTCACTAGGATCTTCACCGTGCTCGGTCGATTGAGGATCGCTATTTTCGATAACACTACCTGAACTTAATCTTATGATTTCTATCTCTAATGGTTCGTATAACTCTTTCATTTTACCCCTCTTAACCTTGAGCATATGCCTTAGCATCTTCTCCGTACCAATACAACGACTGAACTGTGTTGTATACAGGTGTTCCCTGCTTGGAACTGTTAGTTATTATACCATTAATGTAATTATGTACGGAATAATTAATTGTCATAACCACAGTTCCAGATCCATCCTTGACTTCTACAGAGTAGGTCTTACCAAGATTATATGCAGGTACATAAATTCTGGCAAATATATACTTACCACTGTTATCAAGTTCAAATTGGTAACTTCCTTCACCATCTATGGAATAGGTATATCCCGAATAATCCACACCATTAAGCTTGATATAGTGCTTAATTTGAATGTCAGATCTGTAAACGACACTGGAGCCATAGAATGTAAGATCTGTATCACCAACATCAACTGACTTTTCCGTCAAATTAGGTATTTCCGAAATAGACTCATGAGTAATCAATTTTTCCTCAACACCCTTGGTAGCCAGATCCCCCGCCGAATTCTTGTAATATCCAAGCTGGTTTTGGAGATTAGAACCGAATATCAAAATTGAAGACGCAAGATTTTTAGCTAACTGTGTCCTATCATCACTAGAGAATCCTTTGTCTTTAAGAACCGAAGCACCGATATTAGATGGTTGAACACCTCCGTTGATCGTATAGCCGTTCGAACATCTGATCTTCACACTTATATTCTTTGTAAGATCATAAGGATCTATCTTGAACGAAAAAACAACGTATTGGTTTCCGTTAACTGTCTTAATGTTAGAGACGTCCAAATTAAAGTTGCTCGATTCATTTGGATCTTCAGTAAATCCGCTAAGATCAACTACCGCTCCGGAATCAATGTAACCAACCTTTTCAGAATAATCAACGTAGATATTAACCCCTAAACTTCCGTCCGGAAAACAGCTTAACGATTGACCTGATAACTTCGGAAGTACGACTTCGTAAAGATCGAAATCAACAGAACCGGTAGTTGTCTGATTATTAAAGTTTGACTTCGTCTGTCCTTTTGCCGTATTCCAACCACCTACAGAGTGGGTACCATAAGCCAATGTTCCCAACTGTGCAGTTGTCATATATCCGATAGGTACACATTCTTGAGTTTTCCAAAGTACCCATCCTTCTTCTGTTGTAGCGTTCGGAACATAGAGCCTTGCATTTATCGTAGGAGTCTGCTTAAGCTCCGTGTTGTCATGCGGTTCAATATCATATGTATCTGCATTAGGAATATCCGTTGCATGCCTTCTGTCAGCTGTAAAGAAATCAGCAATATCCTCTAAGGACTCATTGTTATTTGCGCTGGCGCCTTTTGTAAATATTGGTGTTTGCTGGATAGTGATACCAACCTGACTGATAACTTTACCTTCACTATCATAAGAAAGATTCAAATCGCCAACTTTTACTGCTTGTCCACAGTAAAGATTACATTCGTATCCTCGACCACAAGTATTGTTCATGATAGTAGGACTTCCGGATATAGTAAGACTACAAGTATTGGAACTCCAGAAATCAATTCCAGCGCCGTGATTTCCTGTTCCGGTACAATTTGTGATCGAAGCATGATCTGTAATCGTCATCGTTCCTTTTGAACCGATCTGAACACCGGCACCGTTACCGTGTTTGTCACCACCGTCTGCGTAGTTATTGTGACAATCCGTAATAGTTGCATATCCGCTCATCGTAAATGTTCCGTTCAAGCAACTGACAGCTCCGCCACCATTAGAGGAAGAAGACTGGCAATTACGGATGACTCCACCACTGAAGTTAAAAACACTCTTACTAGCGTTCTCATCCATATCCACTGCACCGGCTCTTTCATTGTCCAGTGCAGTAAAGCCCTCAACATAACCTCCGGTGATGTTCAACACTCCGTTTGCTTTTAACTTGAAGGCTCTGTGGTGGGTATTGTTGGAACTGTCTACTATCAAGCTTCCACCAGTATCATTCTGTAAATCGAATGTAGAATCTGATAAAGTAAAAGTACCCGTAACTATAAATAGAGAACTTTTCGATGTCGACTTGTCAACTAGGTCATAGCCATTCAGGTCTACAGACATCGAACCGTTTATCTCCTGACACGCACTTCCTGTGATGACTACATCGCTACCCAGAATATAATCGCCTGAGGTCGGAAAACCGCCTACCTCAGCCCCGTCAACCAAATATTTCTGCGTTGACTCATCATATGTCAAGACCTGAGGTGCTGCAGGATCTCTGGAGAACCTGAAATCTTTGAGCCCTATCTCAGGAATGTCGATAGGAGCGAATATAAATGAGCCGCTCAACATGATAGCGGCAACTATAGAGGAAATACTTTTTCTTATGCCCTTTTTCATGGTAACCCCTCCCTCTTACGTTTAATACATGATAAATATACCATGAATCTAATAATTATAAAATAATTAATACTATTTTTTAACATACATTTCACATTTACTACACATTGTAATAGTATCGTATTTTATTTTCGAAAAAGCGAAAATGACTGGAGTGTGTGATTTCTGGTCAAAAATGATGCGAAAAAATCCATTTTTGAATTGTGAAGAAAATGTGACAAAAACTTGATACAAATTCGACAAAATACTTTGACATTTCCCGTTTTGGGCGTGCTATAATGCAAGTGGTTAACTCCTGAAGCCATAGAAGGCAGAAATGAGTTTGTGCAGGAGTTGGCATATAAGATCCCGCAGGTCTCCCCTAACCACTTGCGGGAATTTATATTTTTAAGCGACCAAAAAGGCTCCCGTCTCTGACGGAAGCCTTGTTTTATGTTCGGATCAAGATCAGCTCTGGTAGCCGTGGGCCGCCAATACTTTTCTGTCCACCATAAATGACTACTCGTTTATTATTCGAAGCATCATCTGGGCAGACTCGAAGAAAGCTGACGGATCATTCTCATTATAAGCTTCCACATACTTGTTCCAGGAAGCTTCGAAATCTTCGCTCATCACGAGCCCCGGAAGATTCTCGTTCTGGAAAGATTTAAGACGTGAGTAAGCCATTCCTCCTTCGGTCGCATCTGTCAGACTGGCGGCCCAAACGGACAGTGGGAACCACTCGTTCTCCTCATATTTTGTGGAGCCCACGAGTTCACTGAAGGTCAAAACGCCGTATGCCTCCAGACACTTTTGAACAGACTCGGGTTGAGCCGCAAAGAATTCGCCAGGTTGATCGGCCGGCTTCGCGGCGTTCATTACCTGTTTTCCACCAAATATAGTCAAAATCTCGCCGTTTCTCTGCGGAAGATATTTATATTCACAAACATTTTCACTTCTGTACTTCGGATTATTCCAACGTTCGCGCATTACATCAGTTCTGTAGTAAAGACCGTTATCATCTATAAGATAATCTTCTCCTTCCACGCCCCAGAAACGGAGGGTGTGAATATCAGTATAAAGACCAACTAACATCAAATAGAATAGCCCTTCAGGATGAGGACAATCCGCCGTTATGCCTACTCCAGACATCGGATCTATGGTACGACTATATGAATTCCAGTGATTCTCAATCCCCTCCTCCAAGGTGAGGCCGAGAGGAACGTAGTCATTCTGACCTGCCAACAGGATGCTGCTGTATTCATCACATAAACCGAGTACACATCCGGACTCGATCTTGGCAATATACTCGTCATAAGTCTGCGTTGAAAAATCAGGATCCAAGATGCCCTTCTTCCACTCTTCGTTCAATCTCGAGAAATATCTCTTGGCGGTTTCAGTAGTGTTGTAGTCCATAACGATCGGGTTATCAGGATCAGTATCATCCACGGCACAAACAACGTCATTCGGATATCCGTCTAACATGACAGGAACATTGTTGTTAAGATCGATAGTTGTAAATGGAATTATCGATGTTCCGTCTTCCAATGTCGGATTGGCTTCATAGTATTCGTCCAGTAGGTCAAAATACTGATCTAGTGTTTTTATCTCAGGATAACCTTTCCATTCGAGAACACCGGTCTTGATCCAAAGGGTCTCTTCACGAGGGATCGGACTTATGTCCGTATAATTTGTACCTGTGTAATCATATCTCTCAGACCTATCCGGAACATAATCAAACGGATCGATCCAATAGATATGCCCGTCATCCATTCGCACCTGATCCCATTCATAGTCAGAATACATTTCTTTAATATCATCGTATCGTTCCAAATACTCGTCCAAAGCAACGAGCATATCATTCTCGTATAGAGTCACCATGCCAGTCTTGGAATACACCATATCCATATAATCTGTTGAAAGTCGGTCAATTAATGACTCTCCTTCTTCCAACCAGTGTTCTCTCAATATGACTTCTGATTTATTTGCTATATATTTCTGAACTCTATTCTCGGAATCGACCTCATATCGGATGTCGGTCGGATCATCAATGAGCATATCATAACGATTGACGGGATCGTAAGAATCGTAATATGTAGTCTCCACAGGCTGAGTAAAATAATTGAATACAGATTCTTCATTAGAATTTGAATGTTGAGGGTTCTCGGAAAAGTCATCTACGATCTTAACACAACCCGTTATAACAAATAACGGAAGCATCAAAGAAGCTACTATCTTTCGTACCTTCATAACTGTCCCCCCCGAATCCAAATATACCTTTCCCTCTTCCTACATAGCATCATTATATCACGCGCTGATCTCATACCATTTCGGAACCTAATAAAAGACAGCCTTTTTGCAGGTAATAACGAGAAGCATTCCTACAGATGTGCAAGTGTTTTTTGTTCTACAAAAAGCAGGTCCACTTCAAAGTGAACCTGCTATTAAGAACAAAGCAATATTGTGAGTTTGCTTCAACGATCAGCCCTGGTAGCCGTTTGCGCGGGCCAATTCAAGACGCTCATCCACTTCTGCTTGTGCGGCTTCGATGAAATCCTCAGGATTACACTGTTCATAAGCGGTCATATACTCGCTCCAGGTGGATTCAAAGTCCTTGCTCATGACAAGCTGTGGGAGATATTGGTGCTTGGTCTGCGACATCTTCTGGAAGGCAGCACCTCCGTCGTCATAAGTACTCAGGCTGTTGGACCAGGACCACATCGGGTACCACGGATAAAGCTCCGTCGGCTCAGAACCCATCATCTCGGCGTAGGTTGTCGCTCCGTACGCCTTGAAGCAGTCGACCATAGGCTGTGACATTGTCGCGTAGAATTCGCTGGTCTGCTCGGAAGGCTGCATCGCGTTCTTGCCGTCTCTGCTGATTCCGAGCCACTGAGGCATGTAACCGTATTTGCAGATGTGAGATGCCTGATAGCTATAATCTTTCCAGAGCTGTCTCATCTCAGAAGTCCTATAATAAAGTCCGTTCTCGTCAACGATATAATCCTCGCCCTCGATACCCCAGAATCTCAGGTCGTGGATATCCTGTTCCATGACAAGACTCAGGAACTGGAAAGCCATATTAGGATCCGGGCAGGAGGTCGTTATGGCTATACCCGATGCCTGATTGATCTCATCACCGAATGAGTGCCACTGATTCTTCATGCCGGACTCGATCGTAAGACCGAGAGGAACATATTCGCATCCGAGATCGATCAGATCCTCTGAATAAGTGCCCATGAGATTATAAGCAAAGTCCCAGTACTGGTCGCACATGCCGAGCACACAGCCTGATGACAGTTTAATGATGTAGTCATCATAGGTCATGGTCGAGAAGTCAGGATCGATCAGACCCTTGGTGTATGCGTTGTTGAGTTTCTTGAAATACTCCTTCGCCGTGTCGGTGGTGTTGTAATCCTTTACGACCGGATTGGAAGGATCGGATACGTCGACGATGCAGCAGCCGTCATTCGGATAGCCGTCCAGATACATCGGCGGATTCTCGATACAGAAATAACGCCAGTCCTCACAGAGCATCGTGTATGGGATGATGTCCGTTCCGTCAGGCATCGTAGGATAGAGCTCGTAGTAGTTCTCCAGGAGCGTGAAATAATCGTCCAAAGTCTCGACCTTCGGGTAACCGAACTCCTTCAGTACGCGGTTCTGGATCCAGAAGGCCTGGCCGCTATGACCCGTGCTCGTATCTACATTCTGATAATGATTTCCGAAAACGTTCGCCCAATAGATATGACCGTCGTCCATTCGGAACTTATCCCATTCCTCGTCTGAGTACATCTCCTTCAGGTTCGGATACATCTCAAGGTAAGGATCCCAGGCGATAAGAAGATCATTATCATAGAGGTCCTCATTGTAGTCGCCTGCATCAATGTAATCAGGCAGCTGGCCTGACGCGAGCATCACACCGACAGCCTCGTCGAGCGTCTGTCCGGTAAGATAAACCTCCTTAACGCGGACACCCGTCTTCTCGGCAATGATCTCCTGGATCTTGTTGCCTTCGTCGATCTCGCTGCCGGTCATGCCGATCCACATCAAATAATCCAAGATCTGGTCGTCGCCGTAATAATATCCGTCATAAGGATCATCTGTCGGATCGACTTCAGTCGGCTCCGGATCAGTCTCGGTCGGTTCCGAGTATTTCGGTTCTTTGGATTCTTCGGTTTCCTTGATCTCCTTGTGCCTTACCTTAATCGATTCTTCGGTGATCGTTTTCGAGCAACCGACAAAAGCAAAGGTAAAGAGCAGGAGAGCTGCCAATACTTTTCTGTATTTCATTGTTCTATCCTCCATAAAAGATTATCGGGTTATTCAGCGAAGTTCCGCCTGAGCCTCCTTGAAGAAAGCTGACGGATCGTTCTCATTATACGCTTCCACATACTCGTTCCAGAAGGCTTCGAAATCTGTGCTCATCACGAGTGCCGGCAGGTTCTCGCTCTGGAATGTTTTAAGACGCGAGTAGGCCATTCCGCCTTCGGTCGCATCGGTCAGACTGTCGGCCCATACGGACAACGGGAACCACTTATTCACCTCATATTTTGTGGAACCCACGAGTTCGCTAAATGTCCTTACGCCGTAAGCCTCCAGGCACTTTTGGACAGACTCCGGCTGCACCGCAAAGAACTCGAACGGCTGATCGGTCGGCTTCGCGGCATTCATTATCTGGGTTGAACCCGACAGATACATCGTCTCACCATTCCACTGCGTAATATAAGCATATTCACAGACATGATCCTTCCTATACTCGGGATCATTCCACTGTTCGCGCATCTCATCGGTCCTGTAGTAATGGCCGTCATCGTCGTAAAGATAATCTTCTCCTTCTATCCCCCAGAAACGGAGGTCGCAAACATCGATTTCCAGACAATCCGACAAAAAATTCATTGCCAGGTTAGGATCCTGACATTCGGTCGTTACTCCTACTCCCGACATCGGATCTATGGTACGACTATATGAATTCCAGTGATTCTTGATTCCCTCCTCCATGGTAAGACCGAGAGGGACGTAGTCATTCTGACCTGCCAACAGGATGCTGCTGTATTCATCACATAAACCGAGTACACATCCGGACTCGATCTTGGCAATATACTCGTCATAAGTCTGCGTTGAAAAATCAGGATCCAAGATGCCCTTCTTCCACTCTTCGTTCAATCTCGAGAAATATCTCTTGGCGGTTTCAGTAGTGTTGTAGTCCATAACGATCGGGTTATCAGGATCAGTATCATCCACGGCACAAACAACGTCATTCGGATATCCGTCTAACATGACAGGAACATTGTTGTTAAGATCGATAGTTGTAAATGGAATTATCGATGTTCCGTCTTCCAATGTCGGATTGGCTTCATAGTATTCGTCCAGTAGGTCAAAATACTGATCTAGTGTTTTTATCTCAGGATAACCTTTCCATTCGAGAACACCGGTCTTGATCCAAAAGGTCTCTTCACGAGGGATCGGACTTATGTCCGTATAATCATATTGTTCAGACCTGTCGTAAACAGCATTGAACGGATCGACCCAATAAATATGTCCGTCATCCATTCGCATCTGATCCCACTCGTAATCTGAATACATCTCCCGAAGATTCGGATACATCTCTAAATACGGATCCCATTCAACAAGCATTCTATTCTCATAAAGAGTCAACATGTCATTCTTGGAATACACAAGATCCGCACCATCTTCTAAAAGACGGTCAATTAATGACTCTCCTTCTTCCAACCATTTTTCATTCATCCTGACATATGTCTTCTCAGCAATTAATTCCTGACAAAGATTGCCCGGATTGACCTCATAATGAACAGCGGTCGGATCATCAATGAGCATTTCCAAATAATTGGGATAATCCCAGTAATCTATATAATCACGATGCGTCGGCACAGGTTCAGTGAAATATTTAAATAAGGATTCCTCTACAAGATTTGCATGTTGCTTGCGATCTGAATAATCATCTATAGTCTTAACACAACCCGTTATGACAAATAACGGAAGCATCAAAGAAGCTGCTATCTTTCGTACCTTCATAACTGTTCCCCCGAATCCGAATATACCTTTCCCTCTTCCTACATAGCATCATTATATCACGCATTAAATTCATATCATCTCGGAATAAAAAAATGCCTGCTGACAAAGATCATCAGCAGGCATTGGATTCAATAGTTTTCGAGATCAAATAAGGCTTGTAAGATCCGTAAACTCATAACCGTGAGCGATAGCTACGTTGTTGTTTGTGAGCTTGCCCATGTAGCAGTTAACGCCTGTAGCGATAACAGGATTCTTCTTGCAAGCATCCTCGAGTCCGGATTCAGCGATCTGAAGACCATACTTCAAAGTTGCATTCGTAAGAGCGATGGTACTCGTTCTCGGAACTGCACCAGGCATATTGCCTACGCAGTAGTGGACAACTCCATCTTCGATGAAAACAGGATCGTCGTGAGTCGTTACTCTGCTGGATTCACCGCATCCGCCCTGGTCGATGGCTACGTCTACAAAGACAGCACCGTTCTTCATCTCAGGGAGATACTTCTTCTTGAAAAGTTTTGGTGTGGAAGCACCAGGAATAAGAACAGATCCGATAACGAGATCTGCGTCCTTGATAACGCGCTCGATATTGCTGTCTGTTGATACCAAAGTCTGGATGTGTGCACCGAACATATTGTCGAGCTGCTCGAGTCTTTTGAGGTTAACATCGAGAATGGTTACGTTAGCACCCATACCTACAGCGATCTTACAAGCGTTCATTCCGACAGTACCGCCGCCGAGGATAACTACGTTAGCCTTAGGAGTTCCAGGAACACCTGCAAGGAGGATTCCCTCGCCGCCGAACTTCTTCTCGAGATACTTAGCGCCTTCCTGAATGGAAAGACGTCCTGCGATCTGGGACATTGGTGCGAGCAAAGGAAGTGATCTGTCAACTTCCTGAAGTGTCTCGTAAGCAACTGCCTTAACCTTGCCGTTCAAAAGAGCATCTGTCTGCTCCTTGTCAGCTGCCAGGTGAAGATATGTGTAAAGGATAAGGCCTTCGTGGAACAACGGATATTCTTCTTCGAGAGGCTCTTTAACCTTGACCATCATGTCAGACATCTGCCATACATCGGCCGCGTTGTCGATAAGTGATGCTCCCGCATCAACATACTCAATGTCTGCAAAGCCTGAGCCGACGCCTGCACCTTTTTCGATGTAAACGTGATGACCTGCCGCTACATAAGCACGTACATTATCCGGTGTTAAGCCTACACGGAATTCGTTGTTCTTGATTTCTTTTACGCAACCGATTTTCATGGTGATACCTGCCTTTCAATTCTAATGTCGGATACCATCCATTTTATCAGACAATTCGGAGAATATTAACCTCTTAATCCGAGCTCGCTGCAAATACTGCTATATCTCGCCTGTTCCTTCTCTTTGATCGCCTTGGAAGGATCGTGCATCGTGTGACTTATGACATCAGCATCCTTGAGGAGTTCGTCCATCGGAGAATCAGTAACGAGCTTATCGTCATGATGATAGATCGCGGAACAGATGATATCTGTTTCCTCTTCATTTGTCAGGTTGAGTTCATTAAGGATCGATCGCGCAAGTTCAGATCCGAGATGTGCGTGATCATCATATGACCCCGTCTTATATGCGTGAAGGTCGTGAAGCATCGCTGCCATAGGTGCGAGCTCCTCGTTAAGACCTCTTTTCTTAGCAAGGATAACTGCTGCAAGCGCTACCCCGTTAAGATGAGTTATGGCAGCCGTGCGTTCATCAACATCATCCAGATTATTGATCACATCGCACACGTAATTTCGAAGTTCTTTTAGTCTGCTCATGATAACCTCCGTTTACTCTGGTCTCGCACATTGGATCTCGGGATTGTCCACGAGTTCCAATTTTATATCAGGTACATCAACACCTATCGCTTTAAGATTTGAAACAGCTTTCTCGAGAAAAAGATCAGCGTTTGAAGAAGTAACCTCAGCCTGACATTTCTCAGGTGTCACAGGGTTGTTTACAGAAACTATGATCTCCTGCAAAACATCCTTCAGGCTGCTGTCCTGTTTCAGCGCCTCCAGCACACTGTTAAGCTGAAAATATCCGTATATCATCACGTTCGCGATCTGCTCCGTGTTCCAGATCCTCTTATAAAACTCCGCGAAAGTTTCACCTTCCGGAACAGGTGACGGAATTCTGCTTAGGATTGCATCGAGTCTGTCTTGAAGAATGGTGAGTTTATCATCCTCACCCACATAACGGTAATATGCAACAGCAAACCTGTTCACGAACATTTCCTCGTCAAACGCCGGCATGCTCGCACCATATCTCTCACATATGCAATGACCTGTCTCGTGTACCAGATTATACCAATGAAAATACAGATCAAAAAAATACTGAATGTCATCATTTCCGAACAGTTGAATATACCCGAATTGCTGTTCCTTTGTACCCGTCTCGAATCTTCCCGAAATAATCTTGTAAGCCATCGTTTTCGTCGTCTTCCTCCTGCAAGTCTGCATAGAGAATACTATCCTACTTTTTCAGATCGATATCAAGAACTTCGGCAACATCTTCAACAAAGTTTATAACCCTTGTCCTTTTCGAAAAGAAATATCTCATTCATCAGTAATACTTTTCCAGATAACCCTTTTTAATCGCTGTGTTCATATTGATAAGAATGACTCCGGCTCTTCCGTAGTTACCACATTCATCCAGAGCATAAATCTCTCCGACATTATTCGGCTCGAAAACAAATTTAGTCTCATAGACCTTGAATGTATTAGGTCCAGTCCACTGAGTAACAATAACTGGGACTCTGCCATATTTCTTGCACTTATATGCTCCTGATAAATTAGCTGCATAAACATCCTGCGTCGGCAACGGATTCACACTTCTCGGCAAAACAGTATATGCTCCTACGGTAAGGAACAAAGCCAGTACTAAACTCAAAATCTTCTTTGTCATGTTGAAATCCTCTCTTTTTGTGGTTATTTGACGACTCATGTCGCCATGTCTTCAACATAACACCATTCATTGTCATCGTAAAGACACTAAACAAAGTCCGTTTCCTGTCTCTCGAAAACAATATAAAAATCTATCACAAGCAATTGATCAGACAGCGAGAAAAACATAAAAAGTGCCCGCCGAAGCGAGCACTTTTCAAGTAACCTCTCATTATCTCTCTACTGTCAGATCAGCCGTACATAAAACTAAGGTATGGTCCTCCAACAAGAGCAGAAAAATCATATCCGTCATATTTTCCATTTGAGTTCAGAGAAACTACATCTCCCGGCTTAAAAGTTCTGCTCTTCTGTACATCAACATATACCGGAACTTTATCGATTCTTACAATATACCTTCCATCGTATATATACACTGTTGTCGTGCCCCTATACTCCTTCACAGTCTTTGTTAAAGTCATAGTACCCATAACTTTATATGCTCCCGGACGAACACCCGCTGCAGAAACATCAGCTGTAGGAAGTGGATTAATACTCTTCGGAAGCAATGCATATCCGCCAAAGAAAACTACCAAAACAAGGATTACGCTTAAGATTCTTTTTGACATTTTCTATTCCTCTCTTCGAAAAATATGGAAGAACGACCCCTATCCGAAGATAAGGATCGTCCCTGCCTAATATATGCGACCTATCAACAGATGATCAATGATAAGATAATGATATTAGTGGTACAGCAAATACAGATCACTCATATTATTAACCAGACTTACCCTAGTATCAGTACTGTCTTTTCCAGCATTAGTCAAAGTAATTGTCTGATTTTTGGAATAATTCTTATAATATTTTACGATGACTTTCGTACCATCAGAATAATATATCGTTACTGTTCTATAGCACACTTTGAAATCTCTCTTTGCCCTATATACACCGCCGTAATTAGTTGCACAATAAGCATCATTTACCGGCAACAGATTGTACTTCTTCGGGATCAATGCGTATCCGCCAAAGAATACTGTCAAGACCAAGATAACGCTCAGGATTCTTTTTGTCATGTTCTTATACCTCTTTTCATGAAAATTGAAGAAGACCTTTTTATCATTGATTTGATATCGAGGTCTTCCTCTTGTCGACAAATTAACATCATATATTGTCATTGTAAATACATGATTAGACATTCAGCAAAAACATGATACAAATAAAAAACGATTAGTAAAAAGTCTTTTACTCCAAACGTTTCGCGTTAGTCTGCTTATACTTTATTGTCCGATTATAGATACTAGTATTTTGCGTCGTGTTTCCACGAAAGAGGCATAACATTTACACACTTGCAAATATTAATATTTTAACTACTTTCACAACATTCATTATGAATTGATCACCTGAAGACAATAGATCTGATCAATAGTAAATATCCTAGTACTTCCGTCAAACATCTTTACTTCAAAATCAGCGATGCCGTCCAAAGCTTTATACTCTTCACCTTCAACCAAAAATCTGTCACCGCTGCTAAAATATATCAGCTCGATGATACCGTCAGTCCAAAACATGAACCCATAAAAGTCATCCCCGTCAGCAGTGTATACGACCGTCTTTTTTCCGTTGTCATACTTAACGATATCGTTCCCGACCTTAAAGTAAACATCTCCGTTGGCGACATCAGCAAGACCATAAGTTGATCCGTTGTGCTGTTCACCAACTTCCGGAAGATAAACTGTCTCACCGCTTTCCGTATCATAGAAACATATACCCTCAGAGTATTTACAGACCAGATATTTTTCCTTCATATCAAACGAGCTCATTTGCGTCAGAAGAAGTTCCTTCTCTCCCGTCCCGGTGTCATATCTGTACAATTCCTCTTCGTTATAATCCAGCCACTCGTTATAGTACAGGACCTCGTTTTCGACATCCGCATACCAGTCTCCCATAGAAACTTCCGAAGAGATCTTGACTGCATCATCCAACGAGTCATCCGTAAACTTTATCGCGAAAAGGCCGAAACTTTCGTCATCAAAATCCGTGGACCAGTCGTAGTTGAAATAGAGTGTGTCGCCCACTATAGCCATGGAACTAATATTTCTGTACATATCATAACCGTATTCCGTAGTACCCAGTTCCTCGAATTCGAACCACGTCTCTATCTTTTGATCAGGATCCGCCGGATCAATATATCTCAGACCCCGAACATCCGCATAATATAATCTGCCCTCATATTCACCCGCAATATAGATCGGACCGTATTCCGCCTCGACCATCTCATACCATCCGTCCTCTCCGTTGGCGATCAGATGACAGTATCCTTCCCAATCATTGACGACCATATACTTATACTCATCATCATCGAAAACATACTCTTCCCACTCATAATCCGCCACCGGCTCAACCGTTGTTTCCTCGTACATGGGTTCACCCTGATCTTCAATGATCGGCGGTATCGGTTCCTCAGTTGTCTCTGTCGTTTCTGTCGCTTCTGTCGGACCCTTGAATCTTACCTTTATTTTTTCTTCCTTTTTATCCTTAACATCACAAGCTGTCATTGCACACATCAAGACCGCCAGAGAGAAACTCATTATTTTTCTTTTCATATTCCGCCTCCCAAAATTTGCGTGGAACTATCGTTTTCTACATTATAAAAAGAGCGTCTGCTCTCGCAAACGCTCTTGGAATAACTTGCACTTTTTCCCGAATACTTTTCGAAAAAGAAGATGTGATCATCCGTTTACATCGATAGGTCCGTCACCCGGATCGAGCAAAGAATCGGGAGCACCGTTAGCCTCAAGGATTATGATCTCCAATTCAGGTGCAATATATTCATTAAGATCTTTCATTTTGGCATCTCCTTATCAGTGATAATAATTCTCAAAGTTATCCGGCAGGAACTGCATCGCCAGCAGATAGAACGCTTCGAACAACTCGTTGGCTTCTGCAGAATTGCTTTTGGCCTTTTTCAGCATTCTCGTAATGTAGTTTATCGGCTTAAAGAACAATTCCATTTCATTTTTATAATTATCACCTAGCTTATAAGCGATGTAAATGTGTCCGGATTCAATAAACTGCTCCATTTTGATATCTGAGAACTGGACAACGATATATTGCCCCTTAGCGTACATTTCAGCATTATCCGGATAACGTCCGCTGATAAAGAAATCATCAATAGTAGCTCCATTCTTAGGCAGGAAATAGAATTTCAATGACGGCTTACCCTTAAATGACATCGTCCATCCGTAGAATGAGAGATGCTCTGACGGATCAACACTGAACGGCATGTTGCTTCCGTAACTCTCATCAGCAGGGTCATAGAACACACCCGTCTTATAACTTTCCTGATTATCTGTCAGCGCAACCTTCGCTCTCATATCATCTGTAATAATACTGTCGGCAAGATCATTCTTCCTGAAATTGAAATACTTCTGTGAAGCAGCTCCGTACAAAGCAAGGCAGATCGCCGTCTTAACTCCGGATTCTCCGTATTTATCAGGATTATTGATCACCACGTCGATATAATCTCTGACGGTGAAACCTGACATGGAACAAACAGGTTCGTCTTTTCCTTTCCTGTACAGTTCAAACTTAAGAGGAACCGTCATATCCATAGAATCCAAATAGTATGTGTATGCCCGATATCCTTCTGCATATGTGTCATAACTGGTCAAGATCTGCTCATTATCTCCGAGCAGACAGCATTCGCTGCCATCCACAGTACTGATCTTTGCTGTGTAATTGTAGAGGCCATAATTAATATCTCCCTGAGTGAAATATACACAGAACCTGATCCCGATCGAGGTACCGTCTGTTATGAGCGAATAACCGCAGAGAGATGTCGTTTTATTCTTATTGGCTATATATTGAAATTCCAAATGATAATAATACTGGTTGTCCGGATTTTTGTTTACACTATCTACTAAGGTCGAATCATCTGAGGTTTCATAGATGAATCTTTCAGTATAATATTCGATCCCGACGCTCGTTGAATAACTCGGTACTTTGATAAGAGCATCTCCTTCATTAAGTCCGTATGCTGATATACCTACTTTAAACTGAGTATCATTGTAATACTCTGCATAGATGTAATCCTTCAAACCGTTATCACATACGATGTAAAGGTTTTTCTTCGTTCCATCTATGTATCTGTTGTTGTCAATGATGTTTATTTCTTCATTTATAGCAACCGGGCATTCGCGTCCGCTGTCAATATAGATTCCGCCACCGCCTTCATCGGTAGCTTCATAGCTGTTGCATTTGTTGTTAGTTATTTTCGGAATAAGATAGGCAGGCCTTCCGTCGGTGGAATATGTAGACTCAAATCTCGCATTCTCACCTACCATACTTATCGCTCCGCCTCTCTTATCGGCCTCATTATAAGTCATGCTTCCGCCAAAGATCACCTTTCCTTCAGAATAGATGCCTCCACCTTCAATCGCATAACATCTGTTGATCTCTCCGTTGATCCATACTTCTGTATTGCCGGAAGCTCGGATCGCTCCGCCCTGTTCCGCAGAGAAATCCCTTATGATCGCCTCGGTTCCCATATAGAACTTGGAATATCCTAAAAGATTGAATGCACTGTATCTCTTATCAAGGTAATGACCGGTGGAATACGTTCCGTAGCCGCCAACTACACTGATACCGGTTACATACGCACTACTGTAGGCGTCACTTGATTCACCATCGATCCTGACAAGAGGAGCACCGTATGGAGAATATAGCGTACCGTCGTAGAGTTCTTTTGGTTCATCATAGAAATAAGTTCCCTGAAACTTGATCGTACTGTCCATGATTCCGGCAGCATCCCACAGATATTCACTTGTATCTTCAGGATCATAGGTGATCGTCCTTCCCTGAAGCTCGATTACTGCTGCGGAATGTTCTTGAACTTTTACGCCGTGTCTGATCGTTATGTCCTCACCCAGATAGTAATAAACATTTTCCTGAGTAGGATTAACAACATCAGGGAGAGTACCGCCAAAATCACGATTGATTATCTCCTGAGTCAAGAGATTGTAAACGTAATGGTATGCATGTGAACCGCCGGTCCAGTATTCCAATGTGTCAAGCTGGCACTTATACATACCATCCTCTTGCTTAACAAAATCGTGACCGTCAACTGTAATTACATCGCCATCTGCAAGAACAGCCGATGGTATCAGCGAGATAAGGATACCTGTCGACAGAAGAGCTGAAGCGACCTTCAAGAGAAATTTCTTCTTCATTCTGAGTTCCTCCGAAAATATACGAAACAAAACAAATAAGCCGATTAATTGCGAGCATATCATATATTATTGAGCATTTCTATAAATATTTTATACATCTATATCATTATCAGGAACTTATGATCAGTTTCTCATGGCAAAAGATAAGATCATCCTCTGTCAATTAAGATGATAGGTACAAAGTAATTCTTTACATAAGGAGAGACAAAATTCTTTCCGTCATATCCGCTTCTGTTGATGTATACGAGCTCTCCTACGTTATATGCCTTTGAGCTAACAACATAAACAGGAGTGTTAGCAGAACAGGCCTGGTTCGTCGTATTCAGAGTAACTGTAACACATGTCTTTTTACACATATAATATCCCGGTTGAAAAATCGTTGCTGCATTTACATCGTTTACAGGGATTGGGTTAAACTTCTTTGGAAGGATCGTATATCCGCCAAAAAATACTGCCAAAACCAAAACAACACTCAAAATTCTTTTTGTCATACTAAAATCCTCTCACTTTCATTATTATTTTCGAAAACTATCGTGCCTACAACATAACATCCCTCATTGTCACCGTAAAGACAACCAACGATATTGAACAATATTGTGTTATGTTTGTTTTCTGTTTGGTCAAATACATGCTATTTCAAACAAAAACACACCCCGATCGATATTTCGACCGGAGTGCTGAAGTTTGTTTTTATTGATCTGCTTGAAGGACCAATTAGATCAAACGATGTAAGGTGTCAGTGTGCTTCCGATGTATGGTCCCAACTTGTAATAGTTGTAATCTTCGCCCCACTGATTCAGTGATACGATATCACCCTGATAATATGTCTTATACTCATATACGTCTTCCCAGTAGTATTCAGTATGCTTAATGATGAAACCTACCTGACGTGATTTCTTAACTCTGTCTACCCACTTTGAAGCTGTGAATGTGCATGTTACTTTGTATGCACCCGGACGGTAATATTCCACCGCGTAAACTTCATTAGTCGGAAGGATATTAGCCTTCTTAGGGATAATCGCATATCCTCCAAAGAAAACGGTCAATACCAGGATCACGCTCAATACTCTCTTTACCATATTGAAACCTCTCATTTCGTATATTCGACGACCTGCGCCATGCCTATAACATAACATCGTAGATTGTCATCGTAAAGACAATATACGATATTAAAAGATAATTTGATTTTTGCGTTTTAGCGTTCTCAAATATTAGTTACATTCTGAGGTATTCTGAATCGTCATGTTAAGATTATTAACACGAAACCGACAATTATTGCATAAAAGTATCGTTTGTGTTATTCTCCACTCAGACATGCTCAGGGAGGCAATAAAATGAAAGAATTATCTTTAGAGCTATTGGCTAATACCGTATATACAAAGCGCAGAGAAAAAGGAATGCGACAGGTCGACCTGAGTGAGGCGACGGGTATCAACAGATCCATGTTATCATTCATCGAGCACCAGTCGATGAGACCTTCTGTTGATCAGCTGAAGCTGCTGTCGGAAGTGCTGGATTTTGACATGGACTCCCTGTTCGTCGATCCGGATAAGAAAAAAGAAAAGCAAAAATCTTATAATGTGGCTGTGGCAGGTACCGGCTATGTAGGACTGTCTCTGGCGGTGCTGCTGGCGCAGTGTAACAATGTTACGGCAGTTGACATCATTCCCGAGAAGGTAGAAAAGTTAAATAATTACATCTCGCCGATCCAGGACGATTATATCGAGAAATACCTCAAAGAAGCCAAGGCAGGAAAGAGAAAGTTGAGTCTTAAGGCGACTTTGGATGCGAAAAAAGCTTACCGAAAAGCTGACTATATTATCATCGCTGCTCCGACAAATTATGATCCGAATCTCAACTTTTTCGATTGCTCTGCAGTAGAGAATGTCCTTGAACTTATCAAGGAATCGACCAAGGGTTCGAAGGTCAAACCGACCATCGTTATCAAGTCAACGGTTCCGGTCGGATATACGGCATCCATCAGAAAAAAGATGAAGATGGACAACATTATCTTCTCGCCTGAGTTTTTGAGAGAGTCCAAGGCTCTTTACGATAACCTCTTCCCGAGCAGGATCATCGTGGGATGTGATGACAAAATGAGGGAGCAGGCGGATGTTTTCGCGCAGATGCTAAAGAATGGTGCGATAAAACCTGATATTGAGACTATATTTATGGGATCGACGGAGGCTGAAGCGACAAAGCTGTTTGTTAATACGTATCTGGCGCTCAGGGTGTCGTTCTTTAATGAGCTCGACACTTATGCGGAAATCAAGGGGCTTAATACTGCGGACATCATCAAGGGCGTGTGTCTGGATCCGAGAGTCGGCGATTACTATAATAATCCGTCTTTCGGATATGGCGGATACTGTCTGCCGAAGGACACCAAGCAACTCCTGGCAAATTACAGGGATGTGCCGGAAAATCTAATCGAGGCCATCGTCGAGAGCAACAGGACGAGGAAGGATTTTATCGCCGACCGTGTTCTGGAGATGGCGGGTGCCTATAGCTACTCTCATAACCGTTATGACAGGACTAAGGAGAAGAATGTCGTTGTCGGCGTATACCGCCTTACCATGAAGGCCAATTCCGACAACTTCAGACAGTCGTCCATTCAGGGCGTCATGAAGCGTATCAAGGCTAAGGGCGCGACAGTCATCATATACGAGCCGACGCTCGAGAACGGTTCCACTTTCTTCGGTTCGAAAGTCGTAAATGATCTGAAGAAATTCAAGAAGAAGTGCGGCTGCATAATCGCCAACAGATATGATTCATCTCTGGATGATGTTAAGGATAAGGTCTACACGAGAGATCTTTTTAAAAGAGACTAATGGTCACTCATTCACAAGATCGACAAAGCAGTATTCCGAGATGGTGCCGCTCCTGAAGGCAATGGCCCAGTTGGACATGCCGGAGGTAACTATGAATGTCGTGCCGCCTCTTTTCTCGAGGCCGTATGTGGCGTCGTTGATACCGATGATCTCGGCGATCTGACCTATCGGCAGCATATGTCCGCCGTGAGTGTGCCCCGCGAGCACCAGATCGCATCCCGCCTTTTCTTCGGCGTCATAATCATTAGGCTGGTGGTCAAGGAGGATCGTATAGTATGACGGGTCCACATCCTTCATCAGTTCCTCCATGGAAAGACGTTCCATACTCTTGTCCTTACGACCGATGATGCAGTATTCGTCATTGATGTAAGACACCTCGTCCTCGAGCACGGTCACGCCGTTATCGCGTAGGGAATCAAGAAGTTCGGCATAAGTAAATCCGCGAAGCTTGTTGTTGCTATCGTCGTGATTGCCCGGTACGTAAAACACACCGTATGTTGTCTTTATGTTGCCCAAAGCCTGACAGCACCGAATCATGTCATCCCTTTTGGTGTGCTCATCAACATAATCGCCGACGATCACCATTATGTCGGGATCCTGCTCTCCGATCTTTTCCACGTATTCTGCGAATTCCTCGCTGCCGAAGCTGGAGCCGATATGAGTGTCCGCGATAAAAGCGATCTTCATTGGCGTTCTGTCGGTCGTGACAGTGTAGTCCGTCTCGTACAGATAGTGAGCCAGGAAGAACGCGATGCTCAGGTAAGTTACCGTAAGTATGACGGCAAGAAGTGACGAGAAGATGAAGGAGTATATCCTTCTTTTTCGAAAAATATCAGCAAACTTCTCGGCCTTGGCTGACTTGTGTCTCCTGACCAGGATCAGATTGACGATACCCAGGATTATCTCCAGAAGGCCCCAGAACATGAAAAGATGAAGGACCGGAATGACCCAGAAGTAGGGACTCACGATACAGAGTACCACGATTAGGAGTATCGGAGCTGCGGCGATGACCGAAGCCCGGATCTTGTCTTCCTTCGTGACTTTCTCCTTGCCGTGCAGTACCAGATTTCTGACGCGCAGAAACAGATAGCGCAGTCCGAGGACCACTATCGCCAGGATCAACAGCACCAATAACGGCATCAGATAGATAAAATTCATAAACCCTACTCTTGCCCGCCATGTCATGGGACGGACATTCAAACTCAAGATGATTATACAACCGTTTAAGAGGGAGATGTGTATCATCTTGATGACAGATGTTATGGAAAGAATTGTCAATTATTCATATCGTCTATCTTAGTCCCACAGACATGACACTCGGTCTCGTCTTCCAGAAGACCGAATCCGCACTTTTGGCAGAATCTCTTGGGTTTTCTCATCACTGTCTTGGTATTCCAGTTTGGTTCGTCATCGAGAAAAGAGGGAGTAAGATCAGGGATCTTATCTTCCGTTTTTCTTCTTCTGTCGAAGGTTCTTCTTCTGTTCTTTTCCGTTTCAAAATTGCTGACTACCTTGTAGCGTTCACATGCAGCACTCATACATTTCCCGCGGATATAAACAGTCAGGATGATCCACGCTGTTGTAAGAAACGATAGCACCAAAGAAGACATATCCACAAAATTTCGCTGACCGAATATGATCATAGTCCTTATCGGGAAATAAAGTCCGGTAACCAAAGAGATAAACAGATAAGTATTAAATTTATTCTTGATACAGTAATATCTGAAAAAAGTAAGAAGCGAGAAGACAAAAGCCATTACATAAAGATAAAACAATGTGGTCTCTGAACTTTCACCGCTCATCCAGCTATAGATCGGAAGTACAAGCACACAAGCGATATGAAGGGCAAAGAAAGTGATATACCCTATTCTCTTTTTCTCACCATCCACATGAAGAATAGCAGGAAACCTGTTAAGTTCCTGCTGAAAAAACAACTCGCGATCCAGGATAACGTCAGCCATATTCCTTTTTTCCCTATTCCGATAGTATCAATGATCCCCGATATGATTCTACACCATGAAATCTGATCGGTATATATTTTTTATCTGGAAAACAAGGTCGGTTGCCCCATTTTGAAGTTTTTTTATTTTTTTCGAAAAAGTTTCGAATAATTCCCATGACCTGTGTGTCATATAGGCAGATGCACAAAATGCAAATACCTATAACATGAAAGGGAATAAAGAAATGAACATCAAAAACATCATCTTAAAAACGGGAACTTTTTGCCTGGCAGCACTCCTCGGTGCAGCCTGCTTTTCCGCCAACGTTCAGGTCAATGCGTCACCTGTACCGGGCGCGGGACTGGTTAAGCTCACTAACGAGATCCTGAAGGTCCCGAAGGTCACCGAAGCAGTTCTTAATCCGGTACCTGAGAAAAAGGAATATAAGAGCACTTATTCGATCTCGGCCGAGAGCTATGAGACCGACAGATTCAACGCTCATACTATCATCGCTAACAAAACAGGAACATGGTACATACTCTGCAACTATGGTGGCGGAAGAGTGCTCGTCAAGGACTCCGATGCTGAAGTAGTCGTCGGAAGAACATATGTGTCCAAGAACTCTGCGATAAAGATGGATCTGACTAAGGGAGAAACCTATACCTTAACCGTAGATCAGATAAACACGGATATCGGTCTTTTAATAATCGAGCCTAAGGATGTTATCGATGTCTCGAATTACAACTACATCAGTGATCAGACAGAATTCAAGGGCATGACGAATACTTATACCTACACTCCTTCTGAGACAGGTAAATATGCTTTTGTATTGGACAGCGTTACATCGCCATCCAAGAACCCGATCTCCATCTACGTTAAAGATGCAAATGGAAATACTCTGAGATCTGCTACCAACATCGCAGCAGGAAAGATGATAAGCGCTGATCTTACAAAGGGTCAGAAATACACTATCACTGTAACAGGCAACGACACAACGACTTTCGGCCTTTCATATAACCTCGTGAAAAAAACTGACATCACAGGCTACACCAGAATAGATGACACACAGTCATACAACGGCTGCATCAACACATATTCCTACAAGGCTCCTTATGACGGTGCATATTACTTCGCCCTCGAGAGCCAGGGATCTGCTCTTTCTCTCGATGTCAAGGACAGCAACGGAAAGTCGATCAAGAGTCTTGATTTCGTCACTACAAAGCTCGGAGCAAAAGTCGATCTTAAGGCCAACGAGACATACACTATAAGCGTAGGCTGCGGAACAGCATCAGGCAACACGAGATCTTCATACACTCTTTATGTCACACCACAAAAGCCAACATTGGACGTAACGAATTACGACAAGATCGAAGACTCTTTCACCTTCGTTTATCAGAAGAACAAATACCTACTCAGAGTCGACGAGAAGGGTGAGTACACATTCAATTTTGACCTCACAGACGCCAAGGCGACTTTCGTATATTTCTATATCTACGACATGGACGGCAACACACTCCTTTCAAAGGAATACCGTAGAAAAGTCTCTCCGAACATCTCGAAAACACTCGAAGCCGGCAGCTACATTCTCGCAGTCCGCGGCGAAGATGACTTCGGTTACGCTATGACTATCCAGAAGCCAAACAAAGAAACAGTAGCAAACAATCAGATCCTCGACTTCGTAAGACGTCTTTATATCTACGTACTCGACCGTGAGCCTGAGCAGGAAGGTCTCAAGTTCTGGTCAGGCGAACTCTTCAACTTCAGGAGCACAGGTGCAGAAGTAGCACAGGGCTTCATCTTCAGTGCAGAGTTCCAGAACAGAGGAACATCCGATGAGCAGTTCCTCACGATCCTCTATAAAACCTTCTTCAATCGTGAACCTGATGACGCCGGCATGGCATTCTGGCTCGGTCAGCTCTCATCACACACGATGGACAGAACAGCCGTCGCGAACGGATTTATCTTCTCTCAGGAGTGGGCCGACACATGTGCATCTTACGGCATCCGTTCCGGCGGCAACATCAAGGCTAAGGAAACGATCAACCCTACCGACGCTACATATGCATTCGTAGAGCGTATGTACACCACAGCACTCGGCAGAGACTTTGACAGCGAAGGCAGAGAGTACTGGGCACAGGGTCTTGCCAATTACAACATGACAGGTGAGTCCGTCGGCGTTGCTTTCTTCCTTTCCGAAGAGATGGTATCTTACAACCTCTCCAACGAGGAATTCGTTAACCGTCTCTACCTGACATTCATGGACCGCGAGTCCGATCCTGAAGGCGCATCTTACTGGATCAACCTCCTTGCCACCGGCACATCAAGAGAGACCGTCGTTTACGGTTTCACAAGAAGCGCGGAATTCATCGAGAAGTGTGAAGCTGCAAGGATCATTCCTTACGTTTGATAAGTAAATTCCCCTAAAAATGTTTTGGAGGTCTCAACAATTATGTTGAGGCCTCCTTTTTAATCAAATAATTCATAGGCTCAAATCGATCCTTGCTGTACACTCCCTCGCTACAGATAAACACCTATATCTTCTTCGTGATCTTCAAGTGCAAAATCATATTGTATCAAGAATCAACTTTTTCTATTCCGGTTTTTCATCCAAAATCGAAGGAGCTGCCTTAAGCGCAAACAGTCAATCGCTCAAGGCAACTCCTCCAAAATCATTCCATGATGAAAAGTCTATGAATTGCTTTTCACCTATACAATTAACACATAACATTGTCATTGTAAAGACATTATCCTGTATTTTTCTCAATATTGCTATTTTGATCGCAAATCTATCAAAAGTCTTTTATATCAATCATTTCGCAAATATGATATTGTCACATTATTGACACTTTAAGTTCAATTTATCACACTTCTATCAATCACAGGTTTCAGCACATAAAAAAGCTCGGCGGCCTAATTCCGAGCTTAATTATTTTGTTTGCTATGAGGGTATTATGAAAACAAGAAGTTTGTTTTATGGTTTGATTATGTACCACCAACCTTAAATGAACCTGAAACGGATTAGTGAAAAGTGAGTGAAATTATCGCACTTTTACTTTGTCCAATCTTCAACCTTGAGACCCGGGATCCTCTTAAACTCATCCGTGTTATTGGTGATAACCGTGAATCCTCTCGCGAGCCCCTGAGCCGCTATCTGAATATCATATGGTCCGATGATATTCCCGTTCTTAGCAAGTTCCCCTCTGATCCTCCCTGCCACCACAGCATCGTTGGTATCAAACGGTATGATCGTAAACGGCGCAAGAAAGATAGCCAGCCGAAGTCTGGTCTTATCTCCCCATTGGCTTTTGGCAGCACCATACTCCAGCTCGAAAACACTCACAGACGAGATAGCGTATTCAGAAGGAGCCTTAGACATGATCTTCTCTGTTAACGACGGATACTTGTTCTTCAGAAAAAAGATGCACGTATTGGTATCCAGCAGATACATCATATCTCCTCTCTTTCTGAAACATCTTCCGCAGACGGTTGCTCCCTCTCATTCATGAAATCAGCAGGAAAAGATCCGATAACCTCCCTCACAGATGCCCATGGATCATCAGAAGGATATGCAACATATATATTTCCGATCTTGCTGATGTAATAGTCGAACTTCTCTGTTCTCATTTCCTGAGGAATCCTGATAGCCTGACTGTTCCCGTTCTTAAAAACTCTGGTTGGTACCATACTCATCACCTCTCGTACACACATTTTGTACACACATTATAAAACGCCCAAAGATCAATATCAAGTTGTCACGCAAAAAGCGCCTGCCGAAGCAAGCGCTCATCACATTCTTTATCAGTTACCGATCAGGCAGTTTTGCGTACCTCATCAGCCTTCGTGCCGCACACGTGACACATATTCTCTCCCGGGACCAATCCGAATCCGCACTTCGGACAGAAGGTCTTTGACGCACCCAGCACGACCTTGGAATTCCAGTTCGGCTTGTCATCGATAAAGGTCTTCTCATCAGGGATCTCAACAACTTCCTCTTTCTTTGCCTCACCATCGAAAAAGTCTATCCTCGACTCCTCGGCAAAGACCCTGTTTTGCATCGCATACTCCCTGCATGCTGCATCCATCACCTTACCGCGGATATACGCAACGAGAGTGACCCATCCGCAAAGAAGAACCAAACCGGCGAAGATAAAAATTGAAACGGTGTCGGTGATCAGGTCTTCGAGAAAGACTCCTTGTACAAACGATATCAGAGCGCCTCCGAATCCCCAGAAAAGCCAATTGTTGTGATTGTTCTTCAAACAGTAGTAATTGAATGCGACGAACCATCCGAAGAAAAAGACCATTATGTAGATCATTTTCCAAACGTTCCAAGCACTGTAATAATTCACAGCAACCCAGAGTACCGGGATCGACAAAAGTCCGATCGACAACGCAAAGTAGACGAAGTATCCTATCCTCTTCTTCTCACCGTCAACATGCAAGACCGCAGGAAACTTGTCGAGCTGCTTCTGAAAAAACTCGTTCCTTTCTGTTAATACCATATCAGTACCCCTTTTCCTCCCCTACGCTCTTTTTACAACATTCCGGAGCAACTTACAACCCCCCTGGATATACAAAAAGTCCGGAAGGCCTAATTCCGAACTTTTCAAGGTGTTTGCTATGAGGGTATTATGAAAACAAGAAGTCTTTGTTTTATGGTTTGATTATGAACCCCCAACCTTAA
>CAMYXL010000022.1 GCA_947303255.1 uncultured Clostridia bacterium
CCTGAATCCTTACGCATTGTTTGAAGTTTGGAAATGATTTCATTTACACATCCCTCTTCAAGAAGTTCATCTGTAAGGTTGGTATCAAGAACTACTGTTACATAGTTGTCTGCCTCTGTTACATAGCCTTCTTTCTGAGTCATCTCGATGAGAAGATCTTCTTCTGCAAGAGATACCTCTGTTCCTGCAACATCAAACTTGATTGCGCCGTTAGCCTTAAGTTCTGCCATAGTAGCAAAACCTTTCTCCTGCATCTCAGGAGCAAGCTCGGACAAAGTATCAGAATAGTTCTGATAGGCACGCTCAGCTTCCTTAAGGGCATTTTCCGTCTTGGCATACTTAACGAGCTTGATGTTCTCGAGATTAGCTCTGGAACCTGCCTCATCAATAAGGTCGATAGCCTTATCAGGAAGATATCTGTCTGTTATATATCTCTTTGAAGCTCTAACAGCAAACTCGATAACTTCATCAGAGTATGTTACGTTATGATGCTTCTCGTAATAATCCTTGATTCCCTTAAGGATCTCAATAGCAACTTCTACTGAAGGCTCATCAAGCATTACCTTCTGGAAACGACGCTCAAGAGCTGAATCCTTCTCGATCTTACGATACTCGGCTGTTGTTGTAGAACCCAAGATACGGAGTTCTCCTCTGGCAAGTGCAGGCTTAAGGATATTAGCTGCGTTCGTTGAACCTTCAGCATCTCCTGCACCCATGATCGTATGAAGCTCATCGATAACGAGGATTACGTTCTCCTCACGCATAGCTTCATTGATAACGCCTTTGATACGGCTCTCGAACTGGCCTCTGAACTGAGTACCTGCAACCATTGCAGGAAGATCGAGCTGCCATACTCTCATTGAAAGAAGCTTCTCAGGAACCTTACCCTCAACGATCTTAAGAGCCAAACCCTGTGCAACAGCTGTCTTACCGACGCCAGGAGCACCGATCAATACAGGATTGTTCTTTGTTCTTCTGTTGAGGATCTGAACAACTCTGTCGATCTCCTTGTCTCTTCCGAGGATCCTGTCGATCTTACCTTCAGCAGCACGCTCTGTAAGATCTGTTCCGAATTCACTTAAGAACTTGAGTTTCTTTTTTCTGTTGCTCTTAGTCTTTGCAGTGCCCTGTTCAGCAGTTCCTTCATCTCCATCAGGGAGCTTATCTACTACGCCTGTGTTGGAACTGTCTTCATCAAACTCATATGGTTCGTCATCATCGAACGGCAGATTCATTTCATCATTGTTGAGGATCGTCTTAAAGAAGTCCGCAGGATCTGTAGGACCACTTGTACCGCCGAGCATATTCTCGACTCTGTCGCTCATCTCATCAATGTTTTCATCAGTGATACCTGCAGCCTTGAACATGTCGCTGATTCCGCTTAATCCGGATTCATACGCACATTTTATGCAGTATCCCTCATCTATTCTCTCGCCGTTCTCATATCGGCTTGTAAAAACGATAGCAACTCGTTTTTTACATTTCGTACAAATTGACATTATATCTATACTCCACTTTCTTTTACTTTACGTCGCGGCTTAGGTCCCGTCGCGATCTCTAATGCATCTTCCTCTAATCTGTCCTTATCTATCAATGCCTCAAGAGTCGTATACTGACCCTTGCTCTTTGCTCTGTCAAGAAGAGGCTTCAGGAATTGACCTGTATATGATTCCTTAACCTCGCAGATCTGCTCAGGCGTACCTGTAGCTATGACTGTACCGCCTCTGTCACCGCTCTCCGGTCCGAGATCGATAATGTGATCACAAGTCTTGATAACGTCAAGATTGTGCTCTATTACCACGACAGTATTACTATTTTGTGTGAGGCGCTCCAAAATGTCAACAAGCTTATGGACGTCAGCCATGTGAAGGCCTGTCGTAGGCTCATCGAGAACATAAAGCGTCTTACCGGTCGACCTTCTGGACAATTCAGCAGCAAGCTTGATCCTCTGAGCTTCACCACCGGAAAGCTGGGTTGAAGGCTGACCTAATTTAATATATCCCAATCCGACGTCCTTGAGTGTTCTTACTTTGTGGTAAATCTTAGGAATATTAGAGAAGAACTCACAAGCCTCATCAACGGACATATTCAGAACATCAGAAATATTCTTGCCCTTATACTTTACTTCCAATGTCTCTCTATTATACCTCTTTCCTTTACAAACATCACATTTTACGTAGATGTCAGGAAGGAAGTGCATCTCTATCTTGATAACACCGTCACCTGCACAAGCTTCGCAACGGCCGCCCTTAACATTGAAGCTGAATCTTCCGTTCTTATAGCCTCTCTGCTTACTGTCAGGCGTATTTGCATAAAGCTCTCTTATCATATCGAAAACACCGATATATGTTGCTGGGTTACTTCTAGGTGTTCTTCCGATCGGAGACTGGTCAATTACAATGATCTTATCAAGATCGCTGTAACCGGTGATATCCTTGCACTTGACCTTGGACTTCCTTGCTCCGTTAAGCTTGTTTTCGAGCACAGGAACAAGAGTCGAATTAATAAGCGAACTCTTGCCGGAACCAGAAACTCCCGTGATACAGGTGAAAAGTCCGAGAGGGATATCAACATCCATATCCTTAAGGTTGTTGGCACAAGCACCCTTGATCTTCAAGAACTTGCCCTTCGGCTTTCTTCTGTCGACCGGAACAGGTATGAACTTTCTGCCGCTTAAGTAGTCACCAGTGATTGATGCCTTATTCTTCTCGATCTGCTTAGCAGAACCCATGGCAATGATCTGACCGCCGTTAACACCGGCGCCCGGACCAACGTCAATTATCGTATCAGCGGCTCTCATCGTATCTTCGTCATGCTCAACGACCAATACGGAGTTACCGAGGTTCTTAAGCTTATTCAAAGTAGCAAGAAGCTTATTATTGTCTCTTTGATGAAGTCCTATAGAAGGCTCATCCAAGATATAAAGAACTCCCTTAAGTCCTGAACCGATCTGAGTCGCAAGACGGATACGCTGTGCCTCACCGCCTGACAAAGTAGAAGCAGGTCTGCTCAAAGTCATGTAGTCAAGACCGACATCGCAAAGGAACGTAAGCCTGTTATCGATCTCTCTTAAGATAGACTCAGCTATCTGGCTCTTACGCTGCGAGAGATTTAGCTTACCTAAGAACTTTCTGCAATCCATAACGGATTTGTCGGTAAGCTGACTGATATTGGTCTTATTAAGAAGTATAGAAAGACTTTCTTTCTTAAGTCTTGCACCATTACATGAAGGACATACGCAGATACTCATATACTGCTCATAGTTAGCCTTCATCTCCTCGGATCCGGCTTCCCTGTATCTTCTCATTACGCTAGGGACAACGCCTTCCCAAGCTGCATAATAATCTGAATCTCTCTTATAGATACTGTTACTGGTATCTATCTTCATCTTTTCTCCGCCGTTACCGAACATGATGATGTCGCGTGCTTTCTTGGAAAGCTTATAGTAAGGCGTATCAAGTGAGAATCCGTATTTTTCGGACAGAGCAACGATAAAGCTTCTTCCCCAGCTCTTAGGATCATCAAAGTTCCAACCTGCTGTCCTTACTGCACCTTCATTAAGGCTGAGCTTAGGATCCTGAACGCATAGTTCAGGGTCTACGTTAGTAAGCACGCCGATACCGGCACACTCAGGACATGCGCCGTACGGGTTATTGAACGAGAACATTCTCGGAGATACTTCGCCATATGAAATACCACAGTCAGGACACGAAAGTCTCTGAGAGAAGAAATCTTCTTTTACCTCATATTCACGCTCACCACTCTCGCTTTCCTTAACGACCTGTACTTCTACATTAAGAATACCGTCAGCGAGCTTTAAGGCCTGCTCACAGGAGTCAGTGAGTCTTGACATGGATTCTTCCTTAAGGACAATTCTGTCAACAACGATATCGATCTCATGCTTCTTGTTCTTATCTAAAACGATCTCTTCATCGAGTTCGTACATAGAGCCGTCGATCCTGGCTCTTACAAAACCGGACTTACGATAATCTTCGAGCTGCTTAACAAACTCACCCTTACGTCCACGTACGACAGGAGCCATGACTATCATCCTGGTTCCGACAGGATATTCAAAAAGTTTATTAATGATCTGATCTATAGACTGAGACTTAATAGGCTTACCGCACTTCCAGCACACCGGCTGGCCAACTCTGGCATAAAGAAGTCTCAGATAATCATAAATTTCTGTAACCGTACCTACCGTAGATCTTGGGTTCTTACTAGTAGTTTTCTGATCTATGGATATTGCAGGAGAAAGTCCGTCGATCTTATCAACATCAGGTTTTTCCATCTGACCCAAAAACATACGGGCATATGAAGATAAGGACTCAACATATCTTCTCTGTCCTTCAGCGTAGATGGTATCAAATGCAAGCGAACTCTTGCCGGAGCCTGAAAGGCCCGTCAATACAACAAGTTTATCGCGTGGGATATCCACGTCTATATTCTTAAGGTTGTGCTCTCTGGCACCCCTTATCTTAATAAAATCATCCATACAACTTCTCTCTAAAAACGAATTTATGTTCTTTTCTATTAGAGTCTACCACATTATAAATTTAAATGGATATACTTTATATCATATATTTGCAAAAAAAACTCCTTGCCTTTCTAAAAATCGTATGCTAATATTTACAAGCGTGATTAAGGCCCCATGGTCAAGCGGCTAAGACGGCGCCCTCTCAAGGCGCAATCACGAGTTCGATTCTCGTTGGGGTCACCACTAACCTCGAAGCAAGTGCTTCGGGGTTTTCTTTTTGCCATAATATTGCATGCTCAGACATGATTAAACCTGTCCAATACGTTCGAACATTGCACTATCCCGCGATTTGTTGTGCTATACTCTCTTCTTGGTAAAACAAGGAGGAACACAAAAATGTTGAACGGAATTTTTATTTTCTTAGGTCTTCTATTTATTGGTCTGGCTATTTTCCTGATCATCAGAAAGTCTCTTAAGAAGAATAACTCAGGCGTGGTCAATGCACCAAAGACACCTGTAAAGCACTACAGTGCAATCTTATTGATCGCACTCGGTGTCGCAAGCCTTATCTTTTCAATGTCATTTACGATCATTCCTACAGGTTATACGGGCGTCAGAGTTACATTCGGTCAGGTAGATAAGAGAACTCTCAATAACGGTTTTAACTTCCATGCTCCTTTTATCCAGGAGATCGTTCTGGTTAATAACAAGCAGCAGGATATCAAGTTTAATGAGAATTCCATCTCATCTGAGACAAGTGAGCGTAACACGGTAATCTTCAAGGGCATTACGATCACATATCAGATCAATCCTGAAAAGTCAGCTTGGATCTATGCTAACGTTACAAACTATGAGGCAGGTCTTGTTAATGAGTCTCTCGTAGCTTCTGCTATCAAGACAACTTCCAAGACACTTTCTCCGGTAGACTGTACAAACCGTAGCATCCTTGAGCCTAAGGCTAAGGAAAACATTCAGAAATCCATCGATGAGAAATATGGTGCAGACGTTGTTTATGTTAATAAAGTAGTAATCAACGATGCTACATTCGATGCTGAGTATGATGAGAAGATCGCTAAGAAGCAGCAGGCACAGATCGATTATGAGACACAGCAGATCGAAAACAAGAAGAACATCGAAAAAGCTGAAGCTGATGCAACAGTAACAAAGACAAATGCACAGGCTAAGGCAGATGCTCTCGTTATCAATGCAGAAGCTGAGGCTAATGCAAACAAGACAATCAGTGACTCTATTGATTCAAATGTCCTTCAGAACAAGTACTATGAGACTTGGGACGGTAAGCTTCCTACAACGATCGTAGGTTCTGATGTAACAAGCTCAATACTTATCGGTACAGATTCAGAAAATAAAGTAGTTACAGAAACAACTACAACAGAACCAAACGAAGACTAATAAGAAAACAACAAAAAGGACGGTTCAATATGAACCGTCCTTTACTATGCTTAAAAATCTTATCTGTCAGACATCTCGATATAAGGGCGTCTCTTGTTAACACACTTATATGCTGGTCTCATTATCCTTCCGCCGGAAATGAGCTCCTCGATCCTGTGAGCGCTCCATCCTGCTACTCTTGCACAAGCAAAGAGCGGAATAAAGAGTACTGACGGGATCCCGAGCATTGAATAAATGAATCCTGCGTAGAAATCTACGTTAGCGCAAACGATCTTGTCTGATTTCTTAACATCAGCGAAAACCTTAGGTGCGATCCTCTCGACCATCTGGTAAAGATCAAAGATATCCTCCTTACCTGTCTGAACCGAAAGCTCCCTTGCATATTCGCAAAGAGTCTTAGTTCTAGGATCGGAAAGAGTATAAACGGCATGACCGATACCGTAGATGAGGCCTGACTTATCAAATGCTTCCTTACGGATGATCTTTGCAAGATAGTCATAAACCTGCTTTTCATCCTTATAGTCAGTTACATTAGCCATAAGGTCCTGCATCATCATATATGCCTTATTACTTGCACCACCGTGCTGAGGTCCCTTCAAAGAACCGATGGCAGCTGCGATTACAGCATATGTATCAGCACCTGTTGAGGAAACAGCATGAGTAACGAACGAAGAGTTGTTACCACCGCCGTGCTCAGCATGAAGAACGAGACAAAGGTCAAGGATCTTAGCCTCAAGTTCAGTGAACTTTCCGTCTTTTCGAATAAGATAAAGGATATTCTCAGCTGTGGAATATTCAGGGTTAGGCTTTCTGATGTAAAGGCTCTTACCGTCGATATAGTGGCGTCTTGCCATATAAGCATAAGAGATGAGTACCGGGAATCTGGCGATAAGCTCAATACACTGACGAACAACATTATCGACCTTTACTGAATCAGGATCATTGTCGTAAGTATAAAGTGCAAGAACAGATCTTGCGAGCTTATTCATGATATCCGGGCTCGGAGCCTTAAGGATCATATCCTCCGTAAAGTTCTCAGGAAGGTCTCTGCAGCTCTGCAAGAGCTTGGTAAACCTGTCGTATTCAGCTTCTGTAGGAAGTTCGCCTGTAATAAGAAGAAATGCGATCTCCTCATATCCGAAGCGGCCCTTGTTGTAGAAGCCTTTTACGAGATCCTTAACATCGTATCCTCTGTAGAAGAGCTTACCTTCAACAGGAACTCTTTCTGCATCATCAACGATATAACTCATTACCTCACCGACTTCAGTAAGACCTACAAGAACGCCTGTGCCGTCGTTGTTACGAAGACCACGCTTTACATTGTACTTGTTGTAAAGCTCAGGATTGATCTTTGATCTAGAAGAAACCGCTGATGTAATGGTTTTCAATTCTGTTATCTTTTCATCTTGCGTAAGCAATTTAAATTCCTCTTTCCTAATCGAAAATTAAGCCTGTTCTCTTGTGTAGTTCAAAAGACCGCCTGCGAGAAGCATTCCTGCCTGACGCTCGGAGATTGCGAGGTTACACTCGAATGTTGTGCCCTTTGTAACGTTCTTAACAGTTACCTTGCTGCCGTTTACTGCAGCCTTAACCTGCTCTCTAGCGTTCTCGATCTTAAGTTCATCAAGAAGTCCGAGCTTGTCGTAGTCAGCCTCATCAGCAAATGTCAACGGAAGGATACCGTTGTTAATGAGGTTAGCCATATGGATACGAGCGAAGGACTTAGCGATTACACCCTTAACGCCGAGCTGCAATGGAGCAAGAGCTGCGTGCTCACGGGAAGAACCCTGACCGTAGTTCTGACCACCAACGATAAATCCGCCGTGATTCTCCTTAGCACGAGCCGGGAATTCCGGATCAGAAGGTGTAAGGCAGAAATCTGCAAGATATGGAACATTGGATCTGAACGGAAGGAGCTTACTGTTCGAAGGCATGATGTGGTCTGTTGTGATGTTATCTTCGAGACAAACAAGAACTTTACCGTCAACTTCATCCTTAAGAGCTGTGTTAACCGGGAATGGCTTGATGTTAGGTCCTCTTACTACCTCAACCTCATCTGGTGTAGCAGAAGGCATGATAACCATATTGTCGTTAACCTTGAAGCTGGAAGGCATCTCAACTACCGGTGGCTCACCAAAGTCGCAAGGATCTGTAACAACACCCATAACTGCAGCTACAGCAGCAACCTCAGGGCTTACGAGATAGATAGAAGCGGATGCTGTTCCGGAACGAGCATAGAAGTTTCTGTTGTTAGTTCTAAGAGATACAGCATCTGTCTTAGGAGACTGACCCATACCGATACATGGTCCGCAAGCACACTCAAGGATACGAGCACCTGCAGCGATCATGTCTGCGAGAGCACCGCACTCAGCGAGCATATTGAATACCTGCTTTGAACCAGGAGCGATTACGAGGGATACATCAGGATGAACTGTCTTACCCTTAAGGATAGCAGCAACCTTGAGCATGTCGTAAAGTGAAGAGTTTGTACATGAACCGATACAAACCTGATCAACCTTGAGACCTGCAATCTCAGATACAGGTACTACGAGGTCAGGCATGTGAGGCTTAGCGATCAATGGCTTGAGTGTTGCAAGATCGATAGTGATCTCTTCGTCATAAACTGCATCCTCGTCAGCCTTGAGCTCTGTCCATACGTCTTCTCTGTCCTGAGCCTTAAGGAAAGCCTTAGTAACTTCATCGGATGGGAAGATAGATGTTGTAGCACCGAGCTCAGCACCCATGTTTGTGATTGTAGCTCTCTCAGGAACTGAAAGAGTCTTAACGCCCTCGCCTGCATACTCGAAGATCTTACCTACACCGCCCTTAACTGTGAAGATGCGGAGTACTTCGAGAATGATATCCTTAGCTGTTGCCCATGGAGCAAGCTTATTTACGAGATTAACTCTAACCATCTTAGGCATTGTGATGAAGTATGGGCCACCACCCATTGCAACTGCAACATCAAGTCCGCCTGCACCGATAGCGAGCATACCGATACCGCCGCAAGTAGGTGTGTGTGAGTCAGAACCGAGAAGTGTCATACCAGGAACACCGAATCTCTCGATATGAACCTGATGGCAAACACCGTTACCAGGTCTTGAGAATCTGATACCGTGCTTGCTTGTAACTGTCTGAATGTACTTGTGGTCATCAGCGTTCTCAAATCCGGATTGAATCGTATTGTGATCGATATATGCTACAGAAAGCTTAGTCTTAACTTGAGGGACTCCGATAGCCTCGAACTGCAGGTATGCCATTGTACCTGTAGAATCCTGAGTGAGAGTTTGGTCGATCCTGATGGATACTTCCTCTCCTGCTTTCATCTCACCTGACAAAAGGTGATCCTTAATGATCTTCTGCGAAATAGTAAGTCCCATGACTAGTCCTCCGTATACCTTTTTTTAAAAACAAAAAAATTATAATTAAGGGCACTGTTGTTTGTCAATTAAGAAAACACCCATATTTTTCACGTTTTCGACGGTCTTCATTGTGGTTTTCACCACAAAATGAATTTGGAGCCCCGAAGGACTCCAAATCTGAAATTACTGTGTTTTAACGTTCTATCGCATAATCCTTACAGATCTGCGTAAATTCCTGACTATTGGAAAAACTGTCAAAAACTTCGTCTCTTGTCATTCCTGAACCAAGCTTTTCCATCCAATAAGCCTTGCCCTCAGTTTCAGGATCACGGCCCATGAACGTCTTGTACAGAGTATCAAGATACTCGCTGTCACCAAGATTCTTATTCTTGTACTCGGCGCTGTAGAAGAATTCCTTGGCAGCCTGTGTACCGGTAAGCTCATGATTGGTAAGTCCCAGACTCCAGTACTTGAGACCTTCCTGTTCAGGCTCTCTTCCGAGACACTCAGTATAAAGCCTTGTAGCAAAAGCGATCGAATTCTGAGATGCTTCGGACGCCTTTACATAATTTGAACCCGACTTAACTCCGTAAACGGCACAAAGATTACACCATTCCTCGGAGTTGATAAAACCTTCAACGGCCTTATCTCTGCCTTCTGTCTTAAGGGTATTGAGCCAGAAATTATATCCGTTTGGGTCATCACTTGCATTCCTGTCGAAAAAGGTCTTATACAGCACCTTTACAAACTCTTCATCACTTAATTTCCTGTCCTGGAACTCCTTACTGAGCAAAAACTCCTTAGCACAAGCTGCACCAGTAAGATCGCCATTACCTACGTGAAGACACCAATAGTCCTTCCCTTCTTTTTCTGACTGACGGTTCAAAGCTACCAAATAAAGTCTTTCAACAAAATCTCCGAACTGAAGACCTGAATTCGAGGAAGCATTTGAAACTTCTACCTTCTTGCAGATCTTAAACTCATATGTCTTCTTGCTTCCTTTGATTATGGAAACTGATACTGCATACTGCTTACCCTTTTCAAGATGAGCTCCGCATGTGTTGTCACACTCAACGCTATCACCTTTGGCTATATCAGTTACAGTGAAATGAAGCGGTGTTTCAGATGTGAAATAGTAATCATCAGTTGCAGAAGGACAGAAAAGATAACTGTTATCAATAACTTCAAAGGTGTCCTTAACTCCTGAATTTGATGAAATATCAGAAAGTTTCTTAAACGAGACATAACCAAGTCCGGTCTTATCAAATGATTTGGCTTCAAGAACAGTACCCTTGCTGTAGTATTTAAAGTTTCTGGTAAAAGAATAAGCAGAAGTTCCGACATCATTGGCTTTGTAAGACATATAGACACCGTTTTCCTTTGTCGTATACGTGTAGTCGTACAGATCATTGTTCTCAACAGTATCGTAACCGGATATGTCTGTTACTTTTGCCAGACTGAACTTTACATATGCTTTTTCTGTGCATTTGAAGTTGCCCGACATAATATCAGATCTTCCGTTGATCTTGAAAAATCCGTTAGCGTTCTTTTCTCTGTCAAACGTATTCCAGGTAAGCTTGCCGTTGTTGTCCAACTTGGAAAAAGTGGAATCCGTATAAAACTGGATCTTCAAGGCGTACTCGCCCTCAGGAAGATTAGTAAACTTAAGCGTAAACCTGGTATCTTTTCCAACCGTCATATACGTAAGGCTGTTCTTTGTATAGATCGTGTTATTTGGCATTACCAGAACAACAATACGCTTCTCTGAGTTAGTGGTGTTACTTATCTTAAGCTTAATACCATTTGCTTTTGTTATCTGATAAGTGAATGTTTTATTGCCGTCGGAACTCTCATTTGAAGTTGTTCCGTTAGTGATACTGTATTTTAACTTATCCGAGTTGATAACATTTATGTCGTATACTTCATCAAAATCGACAGGTATCGAACATTCATAATCGTTTGTATTTGCAGGAATGGAAATAGTCTTTATCTTGTCAGGACATTCCTTGACCGTAAAGGCAGAACTTCCTGCATCGTTCCTTTTTAGATTAAGATGTTTGTGGTTTACAGAGGTAAGGTCGACTATATCTCCGCTTACAGGGACAAGCTCATTCCCTGCTGCCAAAGTATTTTTCGGTACCAACCCAAGTACCAGAGCAAGAGCCGCCAATAATACGACTGCTCTTTCAAAGATTTTTCTCATTCGAGTTTTCTCCTTTTCATTTTCGATAAGAACGAAGCAAAACAAAAGCTTCGACGGGAGAATTGACGAATAAAAAAATATCCGTGTTGCAAGAAACACGGATATTGGGCATTAATTTTCCTTGATATTTAGGTGTTATCTGATAATCGAATAATCATTGCATATCTGAGTAAACTCAGGGCAAACGCAGAAGTAATCAAATACCTCATCTCTTTTAGTGCCGTTTGAAAGCTCCTTTATCCAGAAGTTGAATCCTTCTTCCTCCGGATCTCTTCCCATGAATGTCTTGTAGAGCCTGGTGACATATTCTTTGTCATCCAGACCATAACCTATAAACTCTTTACTGTAGAAGAACTCGCGTGCTGCCTGGCTTCCCGTAAGTTCAAGATTAGTAAGACCCAAACTCCAGAAATCAAGACCTTCCTGTTCAGGATCTCTTCCGAGGCATTCAGTGTAGAGTCTTGTAGCAAAAGCAATAGCGTTATCTGAAGCTTTGGTCGCCTTGATCTTTGAACCGGATCTGACTCCATAAGAACTGCAAATACCAACCCATTCTTCAGAGTTGATAAAACCGTCGACTACCGTCATCCTATCGACTGTTTCCAAACTTTTGAGCCAGAAGTCATATCCATTCGGATCCTCTATCGCTTCTCTGTTGAAGAATACTCGATAAAGGACTTTAAGGAATGCTTCGTTAGTTAATTCTTTGTCAGTAAACTCTTTACTGTTCAAAAACTCCCTTGCACAGTCAGCACCTGTAAGATCACCGTTACCGACATGCTCACACCAGAATTCCTTACCTTCCTTCTCAGAGTCACGTCCAAGTGCAACTACGTAAAGACGTTCAACAAAGTCAGAAAAGTTCATTTTCTTCTCTGTGTCCTGATAGTTTACGACTTTATAAGCTTTACCGTTACAAGCTACCCATTCAATATCTGTTGTCTCTGCGTCAATAAACTTACAGAGCCTTCCATACTCATTGTCCAGAGCATTTACGATGAAAAAAGTACCGTAATCCTTATGGATGTAACAGGAAGAATAAGTGGATTCTTCAAGATTATCGTAGGGTTTATCAACCTTAGGACAAAGATCTTCATACATACCATCAGGAATTAACAAACCGTATTTCTGATTGTACGAATGATACGAAAGCGGATCGAAACAATCCGCATCAGTAACATCAACACAATACCAGTAACCATAAAGGTTGACCATATCCCACGCATGTGCTGAACAACCGTTAACGATACATTGAACACCAACCTTGTTCATCAAAGCTGAAAACAGGACTGCATACCCGACACAGACAGTTTTTCCATGAAGTGCACTATATGCATTTTGGACCATCATCTGACCACTCGGAAGATAATAATCTGCATATGTTATTCTCTCTGCCATCAGATCGAAAATGATCTTTTCCTTTTCTTCAGGAAGAGCGTTTTCCGGGACATTTTTAACATAAGATTCGAGCAAAGATTTGTATTCTTCTTTTGCTCTTGCCCTGTCCTCTCCCTTCTGGAAATCCTTTAAAATATCAATGAAAACAGAACCCAAGACTTCTTCTCCGTCTACCCAGCCGTTAGTTTCAACAGGAAAAGCACCAAAGAAGAAGTATTGAGGATTATTCTGAGTGATAACATAGAAGATCATCTTTACAAGGCTGCTGTTCTCTGCATTCAATTCTAATTTCAGAGATCGCATATCAATGTAGACATACTCAATATCTTCGTCACTAAGAAGGATCTCTTCCATAGTTTTATCGTATATGTCGTAGATAGCTTTCTCAGTCTCATTCATCTGTTGATAATAGTAATCAGAGGAATAAGATCTCCAATAAGCTGCCTCATCTTCATTTGCAACAACATCTGCATTTACAAAACACAACATGCTTAGCGAAATAATCAGTGCCAAACATAAGCTTAAAATTCTTCTCATTTCATTCACTCCCTATCTTTTCTTATCTGGTTATAGAGTATTTTTCACATATCTGAGTAAACTCAGGACAAACACAGAAGTACTCAAAAACTTCGTCTCTGGTAAGTCCGTTTGAAATCTCATTTATCCAGAAATTAAAACCCTCTTCCTCAGGTTCTCTTCCCATAAATGTCTTATAAAGTCGTTTTACATACTCTTTGTCATCAAGACCAAGTCCTATGAATTCTTTGCTGTAGAAGAATTCACGGGCTGCCTGGCTTCCAGTAAGCTCATGATTGCTAAGACCCTGACTCCAGAATTCAAGGCCTTCATTTTCAGGGTCCCTTCCAAGACACTCTGTATAAAGTCTTGTCGCAAAAGCTATCGCATCATTCGAAGCGGAAGTTTGCTTTAGTCTTGCACCTGATCGGACACCGAAAGATGAACAAACTTCTTCCCATTCCTTGGAGTTGATAAAACCATCGACAACTGTCTTTTTATCGACTGTCTCCAAACTGTTGAGCCAGAATTCATATCCTTCAAGATCATCTATCGCTTCTCTGTTAAAGAATACTCTGTAAAGAATCTTTACAAATTCTTCATCACTTAACTCTTTGTCTGTGAATTCCTTACTGTTTAAAAACTCTATTGCGCAATCCGCACCTGTAAGATCACCATTACCTACATGTTCACACCAGAATTCCTTACCTTCTTTCTCAGAATCACGACCAAGTGCAACTACATAAAGCCGCTCAACGAATTCAGAAAAATCACTTTTCTGTTCTAATTCCTTGAAATTAATGACTTTGTATGTTTTACCGTTATATGCAATCCACTTAACATCAGAATGGTCTTTATCAAGAAGGACAGCAAGTCTTCCCTTATCATCATCCAGATCATTTAAAACAAAAAAAGTATCAGAATCTTTATGGATATATCTTGAAGAATAGTTTGTATATGAATAGTTACCCAACGGGTCATCATCTAGATTGTCATACGGAAGCGGAATATGGGAACTCATTGTTGCAAAAAGGCCTTCTGCTTCATAACCCTTACCACCGTTATAGCAAACATAACCATAAGGATTAAAACAATCATCTGCCGTCACATCAACGATAAACCAATAACCATGAAGATTGATCAGATCCCAGGCATGGCCATGACCACCTGTCATTGTACATTCAACCCCGACTTTATTCATCAATCCCTGGAACAGATCAGCATAACCCTGACATACAGTAGTACCTTTAACTGCACTATATATGCTTTGTGTAGACGACATTCCGCTTGGAAGGAAAAAGTCTCCAAATGTTATCCTCTCACACATCAGATCATGAATGATCTTCTCTTTTTCCTCCGGGAGGGCATTTTCAGGTACAGCATTAATATATGAATCTAGAACTTCTTTGACTTCTTCACGAGCTTTCACTCTGTCTGTACCATTTCGAAAATCCGGCAATATTCCCAGAATATAGCCAACCAGTCTGTTTTCCCCGTCAACTTCTTCATAAACAGGAGCCGGTACCCACCAGAAAAAATACTGGGGATTACAGTGAATAGCAAGGATCAACATATCATTGACGTAATATAAGGTTTCTTCACTGGAATCAAACTTATAAGTCGACAAATCCACATACACATTTTCGAAATCTCCATTGCTTAATAGAACTTCTTCATATGCGAAATCGAAAAGATCATAAATAGACCTTTGTTTATCATCCAGAATATTGTCATAGTAGTACCTTGAAGAATAACCTCTCCAATAATCCTTTTCATCGGACGACGCATAAACGTCTATATCAAGTGACAATAAAATTGTGGAAACAAAACATAAGACTGCTAATAAAGCAGACGCAATTCTCTCTTTTCTCATACAAATATCTCCATAATTTGATTTTTAGATTATAGCAGAGATTATGGAACAAAAAAATATCTCGGATGCAGATCCGAGATATCAAATTATTAGCAATTAAATCTGTAGCCACAAGCGTGATATTTGATTTCACCTGCCTTTATGACCGGTGACTCAAACGACGAAACATTTATCGCGTTAGGATACATTTGAGCTTCAAGACAGATACCGCCGTACTGTTCGTAAGGTGTATCACCCTTCTGCTCGTTATACGGAGCTCCAAAGTGGAGATGGTTACCACAGTAGATCTGAATACCCGGAAGATCCGTATAAACTTCCATGATCCTTCCTGTAACTGTATCTGCGACACATGCAGCGAATGCATACTTTTCAGATGTTTTCGGATTATTAAGACAGAAGTTCTGATCAATTCCGAGAGAGTTACACGTCTGAGGATCATCAGTCGTAAGAGCCTTCTCGATAAGATCAGGATCCCTAAAATCAAAGATAGTTCCTTCAACAGGTTTGATCTCACCTTCAGGACAGTTGGACTCACCCTTGATCGTTATGTTATCAGCATCGATCATGAGGCTCTGGTCTTTAACAGATCCGCTGTCATGACCTCGAAGATTAAAGTACGAATGATTCGTCGGAGCAAAGATCGTATCCTTGTCCGAACAGCCTTTGTAAAGTATCAAAAGAGTCTTGTCTATGAGCCAGACATAAAGAACTTCAGTCTCAAGATTTCCGGGAAAACCGCAGGCTCCGTCAGGTGATGTGTAACTGAAAAGGACTCCGTCGCCGTCAGCTTTGGAAATGCCTTCTATTCCAGAATCGGAGATCATCTTATCAGCCTCTTCTTTGGAAATGACCTTACCATCCCAGAAAACATTTTGATACGAAGGATTACCGCCGTGAAGGTTATTGCCGCTGTCGTTATCAGGAACCTTATACTCAACACCGTTCAGAGTAAACTTAGCTCCCTGAATACGGTTGGCACTTCTTCCTACAACAGATCCGTGATTGGCACCTGAAGCCATATAGTGATCCAGATCTTTAAGACCAAGCATGATATCTGCCTTGGCACCGTTCGTATCAGGCACGAAAAGTTTCTCGATAAGAGCTCCGTAGTTAAGAAGCTGCGCTTCACAACCAAAAGAACTCTTCATTGAATAACGGTGTGAAATGCCCTCATATTTTGAACCGTCTGCCTTAAGCAGATAGTCTGTTATACAAACTGTCATTGATGATATCTCCTTTTTTGTTAATCCTGATCGCTTGAAGTTGCAGGTTCATATGACCTGGTCTCAACTTCTATATACCTGTCGGCAACTGCATTTTTCGCCAGTTGAATAAGTTCTTCCTGGCTGTCATGCTTCTCTTTACCGCGAAGATCAAGTTTATGATATGTTCCGTCAGAGCTTAAGATATGAGCTCTTACAGTGTCATTAAGTTCAACTTCCAAGATCTCCATAACACGACGGCGGCAGTCCTCATCCTCGATCGGGAACATGAGCTCGACTCGTCTGTTAAGATTTCTCGGCATCCAGTCAGCTGATGCGAGATAGAGGTCTTCGTGACCTTCATTAAGGAAGTAGAATATTCTCGAATGTTCAAGGAAACGTCCGGTAATGGAACGAACTGAGATATTCTCCGACATCTTCGGAACACCCGGCCTTAAGCAGCAGATACCACGAACGATAAGATCGATCTTAACGCCTGCATTGGAAGCAGCATAAAGTTCCTCGATAACTTCATCATCAACAAGAGAATTGATCTTAGCTACGATCTTAGCTTCCTTACCCTCAACGGCATTCTGAGCCTCGCGTCTGATCTTCTTGATAAAGTAAGGCTTCATCTCGATAGGTGCAGGAATAAGTCTGTGCCAATGCTGAGGAATAGAGAATCCTGAAAGCATGTTAAAGAACTCAGAAGCATCCTCGCCGAAACTCTCGGAAGCCGTAAACAGTCCGACATCCGTGTAGATCCTTGCAGTTATATCGTTATAGTTACCTGTTGCAAGATGCAGATAACGTCTGATGCCGTCCTCTTCTTTTCGAACAACAAGAGTGATCTTACTGTGGGTCTTAAGACCGACGATACCGTAGATTACGTGGCAGCCCGCTTTCTCAAGCATCTTCGCCCAGTTGATATTGTTCTCCTCATCGAATCTCGCCTTAAGCTCAACTAGAACCATTACCTGCTTACCGTTTCTGGCAGCCTCGAGAAGAGACTGAATGATCGGTGATCTGGAAGAAACACGATACAAAGTCTGCTTGATAGCAAGAACATTCGGATCGATCGCAGCCTGATGAACAAACTCCAATACAGGATCAAACGATTCGTAAGGATGATGAACGATCCTGTCTTTTTCCTTTATCTGCTCGAAAATATTATCCAGATCAGAATCAAACATTGATGCCTCAGCAGGAGTATGGTGCGGATAGCAAAGATCCGGATGGTCATCTTCAAGACTTCCGTATACCTTCATGAGGAACGTAAGATCTATAGGACCGTTAACGCTGAAGATATCATCTTCGCTTATCGCAAGCTCTGTTGTAATAAACTCAAGGATATCCGAATCAACATCTTCCTCTACTTCAAGCCTGATGATCTCACCGAAACGGCGCTTTCTTACCTGCTCCTCGATCTCTTTCAAAAGATCTTCGGCTTCATCTTCGTCGATATCAAGATCGGCATTTCTCATAACTCTGTAACAAGCGGAAGCCAATACTTTCTGACCGTTAAACAGCATGTCGAGATTTGCCTGGATGATCCTCTCAACAGGAACGAAGATAGTTGAGTCGCCCTTCTTGATCATATACATTCTAGGAACGACCGTAGGGATCTGAAGTGTAGCAAAGTTAGCCTCAGGCTCATCGCCTTCAGTAACACCTGCTGTTCCGTATTCACCTGAAACCAATGATTTGCTCTTACTGTCGAGCATAACGCAGAGGTTTAACATCCTGTTATAGATGAGCGGCAAAGGTCTTGATGAATCAACCCCCATTGGTGTCAGGATCGGATAAAGGACATTCTTAAAGTAAAAGTCGCATATCTCCTGATCATCATCTTCAAGCTCGTCATAATCAAGAATATGGATATCGTGCTGCTTTAACTGAGGAACGATAGATCTCATGTAAGTCGAATACATGACCGACATGGATTCGCGTGTCTTCTGATCGATCGCCGTAAGCTGCTCGGTAACAGTCATTCCGGCAACATCTTTCTCTGTAAAGTCGATACTTCTCATATCACGGAGAGAAGCAACACGGACAATATAGAACTCATCAAGGTTTGATGCAGTGATCGACAGGAACTTGATCCTCTCGAGAAGAGGATTTTTAACATCACGTGCTTCATGCAAGATCCTGTCATTGAATTCGAGCCATGACAGTTCTCTGTTAAAGAAACGCTCGGATTTTGATTTTGGCAAAGATGTTCTGCTCTTTTTCTTGCTCTTTATCTTTTTCGATGTCTTCTTATCAGCCATGGTCATACCTGCCTTCTGATCTTAAGTATTGCCTTTATTCCAATGACCTCTTCAAACAGGTCACTTCTGTGATCGAATGACCACTTCTCAAAGGAGCAGTCGTTCGTGGTATTACAGATTATATTGAGTTCATCTCCCTGAAGATGAACATTGAACTTGCTTATCTTTTGTCTGTGAGAACTGTCCATTGCATCAGCTATACGAAGGATAGCTGTAAGCTTGGATATAAGGACCTTCTTCTCAGATGGGAGGTTACCGTAGTACGGATCTTCGTACGGATTCTCACGAGGATAGAGCTTAACGACAAGACCAACGATATCAAGCTCATTATTATCAAGTCCGATAAGCTCCGTGTAGTTGATCAGGAAGTGAGCTGCATCGTTATGGCTTTTGGCCTGAACAAACTTACCGACTTCATGAAGGATAGCCGACAACTGAAGAAGGAATCTCTCGCGAGGCTTTAAGCCCGTATATTTAACGGAAGCATCAAAGATCTCCAGAGCCGCCTTCTCAACGAACTCGATATGCTTTTTATCTGTCTTATATCTTTTTGCGATGTTTCTGGCACCCGAGATAAGATCCGAAAGCGGATCGATCGCAGGTTTATATTCCATGTTTTTAACGGCGTAACTGTAGATAACGCCGTCAGATAATGATGCCGTCGGGAAATATATCTCGTTAAGACCGGTGTACTCGAGCATGTTCTTAACGATAAGAGCTGCCGGCAAAAGAAGCGGAGCGATGCTTGACGGAATGGAATCGTTAAGAGTTAAGTCAGTAGGTCTTGTATGAAGGAGATATTCGTATACCTTCATGAATTCTTTCTTACTTAAGATTACACAATCAGAAAAGCCTTTACCTGCGAGGCGCTTTATAAATCCTGTCTCACCGCCGAAAGCTATGAGACTTTTATATGTGATACCCTTAGGCTCAACGGCATGATAATCATCGAGATCCTGGGCAATGAATTCTTCGAGAACATCTTCATAGTGAGTTGTCTTTTTCTGAAGATCAGAAAGCATCTCGGAAATACGAAGAGAACCCAATACCGTATTCTGGCTGAAGATGAATTCCGACTTATCGTAAACGGTCGCTTGCATTGAGCCTGCACCAATATCGAGCATCATGGTTCCGTGCTCGACAATATCTTTGAAGTCAGGCATGGTCTCCTTAACTGCAATATTCTGGTAGAACCTCTCCATTGAGTTATCCAATACATCAACCCTGAAGCCTGTCTTGATCTTGATCTGTTCCAAAACAACTTCACGGTTCTTGGCATCACGCAAAGCAGATGTTGCTACACAAAAGATCCTGGATACTTTGTATTCCCTGCACTTGATCTCAAAACTGTTGAGACAGTCGCAGATCGCGTTTATCTGCTCTGTCTGCAGGGCCTTCGTCCTGAAAGCCTGTGTTCCGAGCGATATGTATTTTCTGATCGTCTCGATCTCCTTAGGGCGTTTTTTCTGCCCAAGTTCAAAGATCTTCAGCCTCGCGGTAAGCGAACCGATGTCGATCACCGCCACCAATTTCTTTGCCATAATAATTGCCTCACAAAGACTCGATAACCGCGGAAGTCATCTCCTCTGTAGTTACGAGCTTACCTTCTCCCTTAAAGATATCTGCCGTACGAAGTCCCTTCTCAAGGACCTTGTTGACTGCCTCGTTGATCATATCGGATGCCTTATCCTCGCCGAGCGACCACTTGAAGAGCATCGCTGCCGACAATATGGTTGCCAGAGGATTAGCTATTCCCTTACCTGCGATATCAGGAGCAGAACCGTGAACCGGCTCGTACATGCCAGGCTTACCCGGATCTCCGAGAGATGCAGACGGAAGCATTCCGACTGATCCCGTTATCTCTCCTGCCTCGTCGGAAAGGATATCGCCGAACATATTTGAAGTTACGATAACATCAAAGCTCTGCGGTCTTCCGATAAGCTGCATCGAAGCATTGTCGATATATAAGAATTCTACACTAACTTCAGGGAAATTTCCTGCCTCGCTCTTAACCACCTCACGCCAGAGCCTGCTGGTCTCGAGAACATTAGCCTTATCCACAACGGTAAGTCTCTTATTCCTTCCCATGGCATATCGAAAACCCTCTCTTACGATCCTTCGGATCTCATAGTCGCTGTACTCTTCTGTATCGTAAGCACCGTTATCAGTTCTGCCCTTTTTACCAAAATAAATTCCGCCCGTAAGCTCACGGACGATAAGGATATCCATCGTCGTTACACCCTTGATAGGACATGCATCTGCAAGTGCTTCATATAAAAGCGCAGGTCTCAGATTCGAATAAAGACCCAATTCTTTTCGAAGACCCAAAAGAGCTTTCTCTGGTCTAATGGAAGGATCAACGTCATCCCACTTAGGTCCGCCTACTGCTCCAAGAAGGACTGCATCGCTGCTTTTACAGATATCCAAAGTCTCATCGGTAAGAGGTACACCGTATTCATCGATGGAACATCCGCCTGCGAGACACTCAGTAAACTTAAGCGAAAAGCCGAGTTTATCAGCAACGGTATTCATAACCTTAACGGCACCGTCAACTACTTCAGGTCCGATGCCGTCGCCTTTTATAAGTGCTATGTTATATTCTTTCATCATGCATTTCCCTTCGTGTATTCCACCAGTCCTCCTGCATCGATTATCTTCTGGATAAACGGCGGGAACGGCTTAGCCTTAAAGACGAGATCTTTTGTCTTATCGACGATCAATCCTTCTTCGAAATCGACCTCGACCTCATCACCTTTATCTATTCCTTCAACTGCTTCCTTACACTCAAGGATCGGAAGACCCATGTTGATACTGTTTCTGTAGAAGATCCTGGCGAAGTCCTCAGCTATGACGCAGGAAATTCCGCTTGCTTTGATCGCAACCGGAGCATGCTCTCTTGATGAACCGCAGCCGAAGTTCTTACCTGCCACGATGATATCACCCTGACTTACTTCATTAACGAAATTACTGTCCAGATCCTCCATGCAGTGAACCTTCAAAAGCTCAGGATCCGCTGTTGTCAGAAATCTTGCAGGAATGATGACATCCGTATCGATATTATCGCCGTACTTAAAAACCTTACCGCTTACTTTCATCACAATACCTCCTTAGGTGTTGCTACTCTTCCGAGTATTGCTGATGCTGCCGCAACCGGTACACCGCTTAAGATGATCTCAGAATCCTTGTCACCCATTATTCCGACGAAGTTACGGTTCGTAGTCGAGACGCATCTTTCTCCGCTCGCGAGAACTCCCATATGTGCTCCGAGACAAGGTCCGCATGTAGGTGTTGATATTACACATCCGGCCTCCTCGAAAATGTTCAGAAGTCCCTCATTAAGAGCGGTCTTATAGACTTTTCGAGAACCCGGAATAATAATACATCGAATATTCGGGTTTACTTTCTTACCCTTAAGGATCGAAGCAGCCATTCTGATATCGCTTATCCTGCCGTTCGTACATGAACCGATAACGACCTGATCGATCTTCATGTCCTTAACATCTTCTGCCTTCTTCGTATTTGAAGGAAGATGCGGAAGCGCGACCGTAAGCGGAACTTCCGAAAGATCGATCTCAACTGTCCTGGAATAGACCGCGTCATCATCAGGCACAAAAGCCTTATACTCTCCGCTCGTAAATCTCTCCTGGTTAACCTTATCCATAAAGGCGAGCGTAACTTCATCTACAGGGAAAATACCGTTCTTACCGCCAGCCTCGATTGCCATATTGCATATCGTAAGCCTGTCTTCCATCGTAAGATCATGTACGCCGTCGCCTGTAAATTCGATGGACTTATAAAGAGCTCCGTCAACTCCGATAAGACCGATAAGATGAAGGATGATATCCTTACCTGTTACATACTCATTCTTCTTACCGGTGAGAACAACTTTAACTGCCTCAGGAACCTTAAACCAAGTCTTTCCGGATGCCATGGCACAAGCAAGGTCAGTCGATCCGACGCCTGTCGCAAAAGCTCCAAGAGCGCCATATGTACATGTATGTGAATCAGCACCGATGATCGCATCACCCGGAAAAACCAAACCGTTATCAGGAATGATGACATGCTCGATGCCGTGACCTTCGTCACCCAATTCATAGTATTTGGAAATATTCTTCTCTCTCGCAAAGCATCTCATGCATTTGGAAAGCTCTGCGGACTTAATATCCTTATTCGGAGTAAAGTGATCAGGAACAAGACATACCTTATCCTTATCGAAAACTTCACCGCCCATCTTGCCCAGGATCTCTATAGCCGGCGGGGCCGTTACATCATTACCCAAGACCATATCAAGTCTTGCCTCGATAAGGTCGCCGTCGTGAACTTCATCAAGTCCTGCATGATAAGCCAGGATCTTCTGCGTCATCGTCATTTCCATAAGCAAAGTCCGCCTTTGAATTGATAGGAATATTTTACAACAAAGGCATAGTCATACTCAATTATGGAAACTTGGCATTTACTTAACGAAAAGCAGTATTTAAGGCATCTCGAAAACGATCACGTTCCAAGACAAAGGCTTTATACGAGTCTTGAGGATACCGTTTTCGAGAGAAACAGAATCAACATTCTTAGGCTCAAAGAACGTGTCATCATTCGGGTCAGTGATCATTTCTACATCTTCACAAGAAATCTCGGAATGAGAATCCAGTTTGATACCATTAAATCCCGTAAGATCAATAGTCAACGGATACTCATCCTTTGAACTCTTGTTAACAACAAATACTGTTATCCTCTTATTCTCTTTGTCATAGGCACATGCACTATCTACAAAGTTAACTCCCTCTTTGCCAGTATATTGAGATGTATCGTCTACTGCGTAACCCGGCATATCAAAAGTCTCGGATTCAACCTTAACATCCAGCGAAGTTCCCTTCGCATACTTCATGAGCTGAAGCATTGCATAATGGGATGCACTTCTCCAGACCTTGTCATGATCAGAAGCACAAAGAGCATGAAGTCCGCCTGTCATACAGCCGATCTTTACTCTGTCAGCGTGTCTTAAAAGTGCGAGCTGGATGGAAACCATTGAAAGCATATGCTCCATATCTCCGCCAGGGAATACAAAATGCTTCATATTATCAGGATCATGGCGGATATACTCACGCTCAGGATTGAAACTGTGATGGATCCTTGCCATGTTATATCTTCCCCAACCCGGATTAAGCGGCATGTTAGGTCTTATCATGGCACCGTATTCATCAAGAGAGATCATCATCTTCTTTGGTGATCTGTGCTTGGACTGGACATAATCGCACATTGCTATCTCAGTATTAAGGAAATCCTCGTAGTAGACTGAACCGCCCAAAAGAGCATTAAGATCTCCCGGAGGAGCACTGTGATAGAAATGTACAGAAAGATAATCGACTACATCATAACACTGATCAAGGACAGTCTCATCCCACTCCGGGAAGTGCTCCATAAACGGAGCGGAAGAACCGCAAACGGCAGTCTTGATAGTAGGATCGATCCACTTCATTGCCTTACCAGTCTCAAGGCAAGTAACTCCGTAGCCTCTCGGATCTCTTTCCCAAGAACCGAGCTGCCAGTGACCGTCCATCTCGTTACCGAGATACCATGTATCAACTTTGTAGGGAGCTTCGTGTCCGTTCTTTCTTCTAAGATCAGACCAATATGTTCCGCCCTCATGATTAGTATATTCAACGATATCCATGGCATCCTGCATGGTGCCTGTTCCGAGATTAACTGTGTAAAGCGGAGAAGTATTTACTTTCTCGGCCCACTGAAGATATTCATCGTGGCCGACGTCGTTTGTGATGTACTGATACCAGGAAGGATCAAGATGTGTCTTACGCTGATCCTTTGGTCCAATGGAGTCTTTCCACTGCCAGCAGGAAACATAGTTTCCGCCAGGCATTCTTACTGCAGGAAGTCCTGTCTTACGAAGAGCATTGATAAAATCATTCCTAAAACCCTGCTCATCAGCTGTCGGATGTTTTGGATTATACATGGTACCGTTGACCATGGTTCCGATAGGCTCAAGAAAAGCACTAAAGAGCCTTGGTGATATCTCACCTATCTCAAACTTAGGATGAATCGTGATCTTTGCTTCTTTCGACATACTGACCTCCAACAGAACGCACTCCCTTATTATTTTGCAGTCAGCGGTCTTTTTCGACAACGGAAAAAATCAAGCAAAAGACAGGACAGAAGTCAGTTCTTTCCCGTAGAGATCTTCTTGATCCATTTTCTGCTGCGAAGTCTTAAGACACACCAGATGGTCTTCGCAACCTGGTCGAACTTAAGGAAGAAATAGATCCAGAACGGCGGCAGATGAAGAACAAAACCGGCCAAAAGTCCCAATGGCAAAGCAAGTACCCAAAGGAAGATATTGTCGGCAAGCATGAGCATGGTAGTATCTCCGCCGCCACGTAAAACACCCTTTGTCATGATACTGTTGGTTGCCTGGAATATGATAATAAAACTGATCGAATTCAATAGTTGATAAGCGATAGAGACAGCTTCAGCCGTGGTCTTGTCACCATACGCAAGGATGATCGGAGTCTTCATGGAGAAGATGAAAAGAGCAGACAAGAAACCAAGTCCGAAACCAAGACCCAGGAAAAGCCATCCCTGCTCTTCTGCTTTTTCCTTCTTGCCGTTTCCGAGAGTCTGACCTGTTATGATGGCACCGGCCTGGCAAACGCCCTGGATAACTACGGTACTAAGCTGCTGGGTTACTGCGGTAATTGAATTGGCAGCAACAAAAGCTCCGCCCAAATGACCGATAACCATTGTGATCGCATTATTACCGATAGCATAGATAGCATCACTCAACAGTACAGGAATACATACTCTTAAGTATTCTCCGATCAATGCCCTGGTCTTCATGAACAGATGCTTGAGCCTGTAACCGACCTTCTTATCGATAAATACGAGATAGATAAATACTGCTAATCCCTCAAAAGCTCGAGCTATGCAAGTTGCTATCGCAGCACCTTCGATACCGAGTCTCGGAGCTCCAAAATGTCCGAAGATCAGCATATAGTTGCAGGAAAGATTTATAAAAAGCGCGACAATAGAGACATATAGAGGATATCTCGACTGGCCGATACTTCTAAGAACGATCGTTGTTACGAGAGATAAACCTAAGAAAAAGAATGTCGGGATAGAGTATTTAAGATATCTCATTCCGACGATAATAAGTACCGGTTCGGATGTATAAGTCTTCATGATAAATCTCGGGAACAGTAAAGCACCCAGTGCAAATACGGTTGCCACGAGGAACATGAGTCTTAACATCAGAGTAATTGTCTGCTTAAGGGATATATCTGCCTTTCCTTCACTGTCACCTGTATTCTTCATACCCCAATATCTGGATACGAGAACCGAAGCTCCCATACCAAGACCCATGCAGAAGATCTGGAAAACAGTCATATACGAGTTGGCCAAAGCAGTTGCCGAGAAGCAGTTTTGTGATACTCGGCTGACCATAATATTATCAAGCATTCCGACGCTTACTGTAATAAGCGTTTGAAGAGCTATCGGAAAACCCAGGATAAATACATTCCTGTAAAATTGTTTGTCCTTTTTAAATAATCTCATTATCTTCTCTCTTTATATCAACACAACAACGAGAGATATTCTAACACTTAACTTAAGGAAAAATCACCCATAAATTCTAGTAAAAAGTATGACATTCCTTAATGATCACTCTTCAGATTCTTCCTGTTCGTCCGGATTAGAATCTTCTTCTTCATCACTAAGAAGGATCTTGATCGCTGAAGTTAGTTTTCTTCTTGCCTCAAAACAATCGGAATTCTTTGCCTGACCCAGGAAGTAACGCAGCCATTTGTTTTCGTAATTTATGAACATCCAGGAATCATCTTCATCCCTGAATAACAGAGTGTTCTTCTGACTCATCCTGATACTGGAGATCCTATTCTTATCCAATACCCTGCCGTCGATCGTAAGACAGTCTTTTCTTACTTCGATCCTTTTCGGAGTAAAACGGTATTTCAAGATAAAAAGCAATGCAAACACAATACCAATAAAGATACAAACTAAAGACAAGTACCTGAGGAGTTTTATCTCTGATTGAGTTATACTCGGATCGTTAAACGCAAAGAAAGACAGTGCATAACCCAAAACACCCAAACCGATCGGCAAAGATCCTACCTTATAGAATTCTCTTCTTATAGCTCTCAGAGGAAACTCGACCGTAACCACATCGAATTTGTTATATATCTCAGTTTGTACTTCTTTCCTGGTCATGTCATGCTTTACGGCTTCACAAAGGACATAACAAAGAGCTATGAATTTGCCTATATCAGATGAAGTTTTTGAATCTGCTGCAACACCGCAGTAATAGTATCCGACCGTCTTTTCATTTTCATCTTTGACACAAAGTCTTCTCGGAAAAAACCAGAACAATCTCAGCGCGCCTGTGCCGGGAACAAAAAACAATGTCCTCTCCTTAAGGTCATAGGCATCATCATTAATCTTGATTATTCCGTCAGTAGTTATCTCATAACTTCTGATGGTTCTCTTATAAAGCATGAGGTATCTTACGAGAGCTATGACAAACGGAAGAAGAATAATAAATACCCAAAACAGGAAAGCGTATGATTCACCATGAGGCGAATGACGGAATAAGAACGTCAGGACACTGAAAGGAACAGACATCAAAAGAAGTAGAATCAGATGGATTATCTGGTTTCTATGGATCCTTGATGTATCAAAGTCGTATCTTACTGGCTCCAATCTAGTCCTCCAGGCTCATATACTCATCATACAATTCTTCGAGATGCTTAGCGTTTTCCGCAAATCTCTCGTATTCCTCCGGTTTCGTATCAGCTCCGAACGAAGCTTCCATATCAGCCTGAAGCTGTTCCAACTCTGCTATTTCTTTCTCGATTGCACGAAGTCTTTCCTTACGCTTCGCTTCAGCCTTACGTTCCTGAGCTCGGTTCATGGAAGTAACCTTTGCTTCAGTAACTCTGGAAGTCTTATCTTCTTCAGCCTTTTTGTTCTTAACCGATTCATCGTTAGAATTCTTAAGGCTTTGACGGTAATACTTATATTTATCATAAAGCTTAGCCGTTCCGCCTGCAAATCCGAGAATGCTGTCTGCACATTTATCAATGAAGAAACGGTCATGGCTTACGCAGATGATCGCTCCATTATAGTCTCTGAGAGCATCCTCCAATACTTCCCTGGACTCGATATCCAAGTGGTTTGTAGGCTCATCCAAGAACAGGATATCCGGCTTTTCCTGAAGCAAACAGCAAAGATAGAGTCTTGATCTCTCTCCGCCTGAAAGCACACATATCTTCTTGAAAACATCCAACTCACGGAATCCGAATCTGGCAAGCATATTTCTAGCCTGAGTTTCAGACATATCAGTTCTTCCTAAAAGTTCTTCAAGACAGGTCAACTCTTCATTCTCAAAAGGAACAAACTGACCCATGAAACCGCTTGAAGCACCTGAAGAAACAAAGACCGTTCCGTCAAATCCGCCCTGCCTTCCGAGGAGCATCGTTAAAAGAGTAGATTTGCCACATCCGTTAGGACCGCAAAGGAACAATTTCTGATTAGCCTTAAGTTCAAAACTTATATGCTCAAAAAGCATCGGATCATCATCAAACTTCTTGCTGACATCCTTAACCTGAATAAGTATCTTATCTTCTGCACCTGTCCTGTCCTCAGGAACAAGCGTAAAACTCATCTTCATCGGATCATTTCCGAGTTTCTTCTTCTCTGCTTCAAGGATATCCTGAAGCTTATTTACCATCTTTTCTCTCTGATGATAACCGCTTATGTTTCTATGAGAAAGCATCGTCTGCTTAACATCCAACTGATGCTCGAGTTCAGCCTCAAGATTCTTGACCGTAGCCTCCTGAGACTTAATAAATTCCGCTTTCTGATACTTATAATCCGAATAGTTACCCTTATATTCTTTAACAGAGCCATCGTTAAGTTCTATAACACGGTTGGCAATCTTATCGATAAAATGACGATCGTGAGAGATTACAAATACAGCACCACCGTATGATGCAAGGAAATTCTCGAGCCACTCGACTGCTTCAATATCAAGATGGTTAGTAGGCTCGTCGAGCATGAGGATATCAGGCCTTGCAACGATAAGCTGTGCAAGACAGACTCGCATCTTCTCGCCACCTGATAAAGTAGTCAGATCACGGTCTTCGGACAGATCAGCAAGATCAAGTCCTGCGAGAGCATCCTTCATTCTGAAGTCAAAATCATATCCGCCCATCGCTTCAAATTCAGCGAGAACCTTGGAATACTCATCACTTTTAACCTTGTATTCCGGTGATTCAGGATTTACTGTTGAAAGTTCCATTTCAAGAGCAGTCTTCTCCTGCTCTTTTTCCGAGAGACGAACAGGCTTAAGAGTCTTGCCGTTAAAATCCTGCTCTTCCATGTTCTGGGACAAAAATCCCACGATAGTATTTCCGTGCCTGATGATCTTGCCTTCCTTAGGAGTCAGAGTTCCTCTGATGATCCTGAAAAGCGTTGATTTACCAGCACCGTTATTTCCGATAAACGCAATCTTGTCCCCTTCATTTATTCTGAAGGAGACCTTATCCAGCAGATCTCTGCCGTGAAAATCTATACTTACATTGTCTATGGTTAAAAGTGGCATAGATAGGATTGTATCACATTTATATTTAAACGACATAAAAAATCCCGAAGCCACCAAGTGACTTCGGGACTTCTATGTTATCTATGTAACCTTATTAGCCTCCAATTACCTCTTCCAAAGTAAAGAGTTCACCGTTAACTTCCATTACGGCTGTTACTCCATCCTGCTCATATGTAAGAACGGAACCGTTATCATTATCTTCGATCTTATATGTGGACTCATCATAATAAGAGAACATATCCTGTACCTGCTGATCAAAATAGCTCTTTGCAGTCTCTGTATCTTCAAACAGATAGCACATATAGATCTTAAAATCTGAGCTTTCATCAATTGATGAATCTGTGTTACCCTCATCATCAGCAGATGCGGATACACCAAAACTTCCACCTGTACCAAGGAATCCTTCAACATAATTATCAAGATCATCGGCCATCTCACCTTCGATCTTCATAAGATCAACACCGTTATCAATTGCCTTTTGAGCAAAGTCTTTTACACGATCATCATTAAAATCGGAAACTTTGGCAGGCTCCGGCATCTGGAAATCCATATTGCCGTCTGTCTCATCATCAGACTGTTCTGTCGTTTCTTCAGTAGTTTCTTCTGTTGTCTCCTCAGTTGTTGTCTCCTCTGTCGTTGTCTCTTCTGCCTTAGCAGTTGTCTCTTTGCTCTCATTTGTCTTAGAGCATCCAGCAACAGAAAGCATAAGTGCTGCAGATACCGAAAGTGCTGCAAGTACAGTAATAAATTTAATATTCTTCATTTCATTTTCTCCTTTTTATCGAAAAATATGTTTATGAGATCCCTTTTCGTGATCCGTATATGATTATCCCAATAGAAGTCAAAGTTTTCGTAAACGAAATCTTAAGAAATGTTAAAGAAAGCAAAAAAAGAACTGCCGAAGCAGTTCTTTTTCGAAAATAATCAGTATTAAAAGATTACTTGGATTCTTCGAGCTGATGCTTAGCGGTTGTTTTAACCTCAACATCGCAAACGGAGAATATATCATCAACAAGTTTCTTGTCAGGCTTAGGTGTGATAAGGCTGACAACAGGAACGATAATAAATCCGGCAAGCATTGCAAATGCACCACAGTTGATAGGAGACTGGATGATTGCAGGAAGCTTATCTCTGAAGAGCATGTTAACTACGAGAAGTACAGGTCCGAAGATGAAGCAAGCCCAGCAAGCTGCCTTTGTGGTCTTCTTCCAGTAGAGACTGAAAAGGAATGGTGCAAGGAAAGCACCTGCAAGAGCACCCCAGGAGATACCCATGAGCTGAGCGATAAATGTTACTGAACTGTTGTACTGTATGATAGCGATTACTGCTGAGATAACGATAAATACAAATACGAAGATCCTAAGGCAAACTACTTTCTTAGTCTCAGACATCTTCTTAACGATGGTTCCGTTGATGAAGTCAAGTGTAAGAGTTGAACTCGATGTAAGAACCAAAGAAGAAAGTGTGGACATGGAAGCAGAAAGAACAAGGATTACAACTACTGCGATGAGGAAATCAGGAAGTTTCTCAAGCATTGTAGGAATGATCTGGTCAAAGCCCATCTGATCTACCTGCTCCTGTGTAAGGAAGATACGGCCGAAACCGCCAAGGAAATAACATCCGCCTGCTACGATAATAGCAAAAGCTGTCGAGATGATAGTACCCTTACGGATAGCCTCTTCTGACTTAATAGCATAGAACTTCTGAACCATCTGCGGAAGACCCCATGTACCAAGAGAAGTAAGAATGACAACGCCCAAAAGATCCAAAGGCAATGGACCGAAGAATGAAGCGTAAGCACCAGGGAAACTTCCCTCTACTTCTGCAAGTTTTGTAAAAGAACCCATGAGACCGCCGTTGATGTTAAGTACTGCAAGAACGACTGCAACGATACCAACGAGCATGATGATACCCTGGATAAAGTCATTAACTGCTGTAGCAAAATATCCGCCTGCGATTACGTATACAGCTGTAAGAATTGCCATAACTACGATACAGACTGTGTAGTTGATGCCGAAAGCCATCTCGAAAAGTCTGGAAAGACCGTTATAAAGAGATGCTGTATAAGGAATAAGGAAGATGAAGATGATAGCTGAAGCACCGATCCTTAATGACTTAGAAGTAAATCTCTTATCAAAGAACTCCGGCATTGTTGAACTGTCAAGTTTATGAGTAATGATCCTTGTTCTTCTTCCGAGGATGACCCATGCAAGAAGAGAACCGATAACAGCATTACCAAGACCGATCCATGTTGAAGCCACTCCGAATTTCCAACCGAACTGACCTGCATAACCGATAAAGATAACGGCAGAAAAATAAGATGTACCGTAAGCAAAAGCTGTAAGCCATGGACCTACGTTACGGCCACCGAGTACGAAACCGTTTACGTTAGTTGCTTTTCTTCTGCAAACGACTCCGACCACTACTACGCTCGCAAAGAATACTACGAGCATGATGATCTTAATGAGCATAAAAAACCTCCTTAAACTACGTCAGGAGGAAAATAAACGTCCTCCCGGACCCCAAATATAAGTCCAGAGGACGGAAAATATCCGTGCTACCACCTCTGTTCTCCAATTAGCTCACGCTAAAAGGACTCATGAAGTATTAGAACATACTTCGGCACTGTAACGTGTGCAACTCCGGGATAGCCTACTATGAAGTACTACAAGCTCCGCCAAAGGTAAACGGAAATACTACAAAATGCTACAAACACTTCAATTCAGTATCCGACTTCCGAGAGGTATTCGTATCAGGAATGACCTTGGGGCTCTCACCAACCGCCCTGTCTCTGTGAGGCTCACTCAAGAACTACTTGTTCTCAGTCAACGTCTTTACTTGGTGAATTATATAGGTTTTTTATATATTATTCAACCCGTACGAGTCATCACTCGATCTTATTTTTCCTTCAGTCAGAAATAGGAACAATGCTTTGCATCAATCAACACCAATAAAGCTGATGAACAAGACTTCTCGTTGATTGACATTTATATCCCAAAGATATAGATTTGTGATATGGAAAGAATAAGGGTTATATCAATTACAATTTTAGTCCTGTTTTTGTTTACAGGATGCAACTTAAACTTTAATTTCAACGTCAATTCTTCAAAGGGTCCTAAGGATGCTAAGGTTGAAGTTGTTGAATTTGAGGCTGATGAGGATCATCGAGTTAACACGTTCGTTCTCAAACTCACTACAGCAGATAATGAGTATATGATCAACGGCTACCAGGAGACAGTCGACGAGAAGCGTGTTTTCCTCGAGAGATACTATTATGAAGGATTCCTTCTTTATGTTACCAATGTAACTGAAGACGAAGCCGAGTATTATTTCGGAAAATTTAAAGATTCCGAACCTCTTGAGTTAAGCGGAGACAGTTCAGATTCCATTACCACCGATAAAAACGAGTTCTGTGTTTTTGTGCCTGAAAACACAGAGTTAAGAGGTGATACTGCGGATATCATCGATGAAATATGTGAAGCATTGGAAGATGAATCAGGTTTAGAATTTGATTCCGATTCACCATATTCAGATCTTACTTATTACATGAAGGAGAAATCATTCCCTGAGAAGTTCTGGGATGTAAATCCGGACAAGACCAAGATAGACATCATCGTTTCCGATAATCACTTTGACCATAACGAAGTGAACTACGGCGAAGTTATGATCAGCGCTGAAGATCTTGACTTTGACAAGAACAACGGTAACCTCGTACATGAACTTGCACATGTTCTTCAGAAATGCAATGGTCCTCAGTTGGATGAGATCATGGCTGAAGGTTTTGCTGTTTACATGACTGAGAAAGTCATTCACGACATAAATGGTCTTAAGACAGACTTCAACGCTTACAAACTGTACTCTGGAGATCCTGAGATCGACAGATTCGCAATTCAAGACAGATTCGAGTGTTCAGAAGGTTATCATGAATCTAACTATGAGTTTGGTTTCAGATTTGTGACCTACCTGTATGAAACGTACGGAAAAGAATTCTTCATTGACTATTTGAAGGATGTATCTGTAGATGACCCTGATGTTTATGATCTGGTACCACCTGTAAAGAGCCTGGAGACGATCAAAGAACATACTTCAGGAAGTGTATTGAAGGAATTTGTCGGTTGGCTTGATAAGAACGAAGAAAGATTCAGCGGTTAATCTGTTAGTTCAGTTCCGCCCCATTCAACTACCGTAAATCCGTCTCTTACAGGAGCTTCAGGGAAAGAAGCATTAGATTCGATATATTCATCCGAGGATTCATAGACCATATAGACTCTGATAACGGTGTCCGGACTTGGAGAAACATTAAGTTTTGCTATATCTTCGTAAGCATCTGTTTGGAACCATATCAGGTTATACTCATTTCCCTGCATCTTTGGAAGCCAGAATGAAATAAAATCAGCAGCTTCCTTATCTGTTAAGCCGGCAGCAGCCAAGTATTCTTCAAGGAATTCCATTGTCTCATCGCCCGGGATGCAAAAATACGAATCATAATCCCACTTAGGATCGTTCGCTCTTCCTTCCCAGAACAGGTAGTTATATTCCCTGCCGTTAGAATCGATCAAAGTGCCGTCTGGATATGAAGTAACAATCCAACCATCATCATATTTTGGATATGTTGATGTCAGTTCACCATCGAAATCCAATGAAACATTAACGTCAGTTTGTTCCTCAGGATAAAGGTAGATAACCGGTTTATATACGTATTCACCTGATTCATTTTCAAAAAATGATTCATCACGGTCATAATTTGATTTGGAGTAGTTATCCACATAAAAAACTACTTCACCGTCTATTACTACCAATATATCCAGCTGTTTAATCTCATTTTTGATACTTGGAAGTTCTTTCTCACTAACACTCCAGGCATAGAGATAATCACCTTTCTTTACTCCGTCATAACAAGAATAATCACACCTGAATTCAGGATAATACTTCGATTCCCATTCATCATAAACAAGAAACTGAAGACTAAGAGGCTTCTCACATTTATTCATCTCCAGAAAGAAATACAACGTAGAATCGTAGCCCCTACTTACATCCATATTGCCGTAAAAAAGTTGTGCAGACTTAATATCGAGACCGTAATCCGCAATATTTTTGCTCACATAAGTACTTCCCAACTTAGTAAAGTCATTAGGATCAACGGAGTAAAAACCCGTTTCAAGTCTTATCTTTTTGCACGCACACAAAGATAGAACATATAAAAGCAGCACCATGATCACTAATAACTTTTTACGGCAACTCATTAGTATTACCTCAGCTTATATACTTAGCTGTTCTTAACCAAGTTGCAGATGATCTCCGCACATTTATCTACACCAAAAAAGCTGCTGTCGAGACAAAGGTCATAATTTGCACCGTCGCCCCACTCCTGATTTGTGTAGTACTTATAGTTAGTCTTACGCTTCTTGTCTTTCTCTATAAGCCTCTTTTCAGGCTTTTTCTCACTCTCGCCGTAGAGCTTAACGATACGTTCCTTACGGAAGTCCATATCCGCATGAATGAATACGTTGAATACACCGTCAAAATCCTTAAGGATATAATCCGCACAACGTCCGACTATAACACAAGGCTTATCCTCTTCTGCTATCTTAAGAATGACCTGACGCTGAATGCTCCAGAGGTAATCCGCAGCTGACATTCCGTTCATGATGCCGGGAACTCCCTGCGGTTCAAATCCATATGAGAGGATCGTCTTACCGGGAGCATGCTCTCCTCTCTCCTCTATGTACTCTTTACTGAAACCGGTTTCAACTGATACGTGATCGATGATCTCTTTATCGTAGTAATTGAAACCAAGTTCATCAGCTACTTTCTTTGCAATTGTTCTGCCGCCGCTTCCGAATTGTCTGCTGATAGTAATGATCTGGATTGACATAGAATCACCTCCCGTCTTTCTACTTCAATTATACTATTATTTTTTCTTTTAAGACACACCAAAAAGGTTTAAAATATTGTTTAAACAAGGAGCTGATAATATGAGCAATATTTTGGATTACATCAAATGGAGAGGCGACATTTCTTTTTCGAAAAGCCCCATGAACGAAGTCGATGGCATGATATTTGCAAACCTTTGCTATCTGTACTTTGATGCCGTTCTTGACAGTATCGAAAGTGAGAGCATTACCATAAAGGAATATACTTCTCTTGTTCGAAAAAACAACCTGGAGATACTGCGAATGCTCCTGGTAAATACCAAAGATTACGATGATCTTCTTTATTCATGTTCCAGATCGACTCGTTTCAAGGATGTAAGGCTTTCTGATTACGTGAGCATGTTTGATCCGATACTCGAGATGCAGTTCGCAGCAATCACATTCGAACTTGACGATAAGAGTCTGGTTGTCGCGTTCAGAGGAACAGATGACACCATCGCAGGTTGGAAAGAAGATTTTAACATGGGATTTCTTGACGTTATCCCTTCTCAGGCTCAGGCACTCAACTATCTTAACCGTATCTATTCAAAGCATCCGGACAGAAAACTATATCTGTTGGGTCACTCCAAAGGAGGAAACCTTGCCATTTACTCAGCGGTAAAATCTCCTCTTAAAGTCAATTCCAAGATCGCTCACATATATAATTACGACGGTCCGGGATTCAGAGGTGACTTCTTGGAGGATAAGACCTATATAAGGCTAACAAAAAAGATCACATCTATCGTACCTGAATCTTCTATTATTGGAATGCTTCTCGAGCGTAAAGAGCCGGAGACCATCGCCAAGAGCAACGTAATGGGCGGCTTTTATCAGCACGACGGTTTTTCCTGGGAAGTTTTGGGAACAAAGTTTGTTACTAAGAAAGAGCGTAACATTGACAGTCAGATCATAGACAAGACCATGAAGAGTTATCTTTACAGTTCCACTTCTGAACAACGCATGCAGGTTGCAGATGCCCTTTCTAAGATCTTCGAGGGATATGAGAGTTATACCCTGACCGACCTTACAGCAGACAAGATCAAGGTCATCAACAGATTGACCAAAAGCTACGATGGTCTTGATAAGCAGACCAAAGACTTCCTCACGGCTTCCCTGCGCCTTATCTTCAGCGAAGGCATTAAGGCTGTCAGAGGTAATACCGGTGGTCTGAAGTTGCCGGTTGCCATTCTGGCAAAGAAATAGGTTCATATTTATTATTATGAAGAAAAATGTACGTTTTTTAATTTAATGCAATTTTGCAATTTCAAAATGTAAATTATTCATTTATAATTCATTGGTTAGAATATTTTTATAAGAAAGTGAGATAACGAAAATGGCTATAAGAATTGGTATATTGGGCTATGGAAACCTCGCGCGCGGAGTTGAAGCCGGAATTACACACAACAACGATATGGAACTCGTCGCTGTTTTTACAAGAAGAGACCCTGCTTCCTTGCAGATCAAGACACCTAACGTTCCTGTTGTAAGCGTTAACGATATCGTTTCATACAAGGATAAGATCGATGTATTGGTTCTCTGCGGCGGCAGTGCTACAGATCTTCCTAAGCAGACAGCTCAGTATGTTAAAGACTTTAACGTAATCGACAGTTTTGATACACACGCTAAGATCCCTGAGCACTATGCTGAGGTTAACGAGCAGGCTCTTGCTAATCAGAAGGTCGCTCTCATCTCCTGCGGTTGGGATCCGGGTATGTTCTCTATCAATCGTCTCTACTCCAACTGCATCCTTCCTGACGGACAGGATTACACATTCTGGGGTAAGGGCGTAAGCCAGGGTCACTCTGACGCAATCCGTCGTGTACCTGGTGTTAAGAATGGTAAGCAGTACACTGTACCTGTAGATGCTGCTCTCGAGGCTGTAAGATCCGGCTCTAATCCTGAACTCACAACACGTCAGAAGCACACACGTGTTTGCTACGTAGTTCCTGAGGAAGGCGCTGATAAGGATCTTATCACTAAGACGATCAAGGAAATGCCTAACTACTTCGCTGATTACGATACAACAGTAAACTTCATTACTGAAGAAGAGTTCGTAAGAGATCACAGCGGTATGGCTCACGGCGGTTTCGTATTCCGTACAGGCACAACAGGCTGGAACAACGAGAACAAGCACGTTATCGAGTACAGCCTCAAGCTTGATTCCAACCCTGAGTTCACAGCTTCCGTACTTCTTGCTTATGCACGTGCAATCTCCCGTCTTGCAGCAAAGGGTGACTTCGGTTGTAAGACAGTATTCGATATTGCTCCTGCACTTCTCTCACCTCTTTCAGGCGACGAGATCAGAGCTCATCTTCTCTAATATTTGATCAAGTATAATTATTGCGGGATTTCCTGATAACAGGAAGTCCCGCTTTTTTTCGAGCAAGACACGTGATTTGCCCTAAATATGTGTTTTTGTTGTGATAACATATCTAGCAGAACATAAGAGGAGATTAAATATGAAAAAGAAACTGTCACTTATCATGGCTCTTGTTATGGCAGGAAGCCTTTGCGCCTGCAACAAGGAAACCGATGATAAGAAAGATATCCCTGATAACGAAACCACAAACGAGACAACTGAAGGAACGACTATAGAAGGTTCCGAGACCACGCCTTCCGCTACTACAACAAATAATGTGCCTGCAGAAACAGATCCGCAGATCGATCTCATTGCTTCAAAAAAGGATATCTGGTTTACTCCAAGTAATGATCACGCTACTTACTATTACTGCGTGACTGATTTTGATCATAACGGCAGACTTGAGGTCATTTGCGCTTCCATGCAGGGCGCGGGATATTTTACGACGGCAAGTTTTTTCGAAGTAAATGAAGCTTGTGACGGTCTTATTGAATGTTCTCTTCCGAATGATGATTTTGAAGGATTCCTCTTCCCTGACATCATTACCGATCAGGCTATAGATGTTTATACGGACGGAAATATCTACACTTACATTTTCGATGATACCGTAGTAACAAATGCAGACGAGTCATCGCTTTATACCAACACTTTCTCGATCAACAACACTTACATCAACATATACGTAATCGCTGAAAAGACCTCCAGATCGGACGGTTCGGTCTTCTATTCAGATTTCTCGAGAGACATCGATGAGAACGAGTACCAGTCGATCCTGGATAACCCTGTTCCTGGCCAGACAAAGTCCACCTGCTATCTCGGATGGATCCCAACGACCAATGCAGATGACTTAAGTTCACTTCTTAAGGGAAGCTACCAGACCTTCTTAGGTTAATCTTCCTGCTCGAAAACATACTTGAAATAGTCGTACTGGATTATGTATCCGGAATATTTCCACTTGTCTTTAACAAGCTGATTAACGTTATCTACGTAATCATCAGGAACAGATACGCCGGGCTTTGGAGTAAATTCCTTAGTCTTGCAGTCATATTCGCCAAGCTCGGTCTTCCAGCTGTTACCTGCATTCATCGGAAGTATGACAAGAGGCATGGAGCTGTTGACTGAACTTACATCATAAACAGGAGCAAATATATCTCGTCCCGGGAATAATCTTGAATCATATTCTATTCCGAAAAGGTTCATCAATGTAGGAATGATATCAATGGAAGAACAAGGAGTATCAACAACTATAGGTTCTTCGATGGAACCGCACCACAGAACAAGTGTATTCTTGTATCTTATGATATCCTGCTCGGATGATTCCATTCCTGAAAGCTCGTCATAATAATCAGTTCCGCCGTTAGCCATTCCGTAAGGATAGTGATCGGCACACATAACGATTACCGTATCGTCTGCAATACCCGCCTTCTCCAACTTATCGAGAAGGTATTCCAAACCTTTATCAAGTTCCTTGTTACAAGCCATATACGCCTGGATCGTCTGTGATGAATCAGGGAATGCTTCAATGGCAGATTCCTTGTTACGCTTACTCATGGCATTTGCTGCCCAGCTGTAGTTACAGTGTCCGCTTACAGTCATGTAGTACGCGTGGAATTTTGTTCCGTTATTCACATAATCATCGATATAGGAATCAACGGTTGCTTCAAACATCTCATAGTCTGATGCCGGCCAAGCAAGTGATTCAACCTCAAGTCCGTGATTTATTGCTGAGAAATCATATCCCAGATTCGGATGAGTCTTGTCTCTGTCATAGAAAGTATATGCTCCGTTATGCCATGCAGGAGTAGAGTATCCCATATCTCCGAAAACATATCCGAATCCGTACGGCATATAATCATTCCTGCTCGCATAGAATGAATTGCTGGAACCGATCCACTGAGGGATCTGTCCCGTCATAACCGCATATTCTCCGCCTGTGGTCGATAAGTGCCAGTTAGGCTGATAGAAATCAGTAAATACGAATCCTTCATTGGCAAGTTTATATAATGTCGGAGTGTAGTCTTTATCGATGGCATAAGGACAAAAAGCTTCAGCTGTTATAAGGATAAGGTTCTTACCTTCAAACATGCCTGTATATTCATTTTGCTGAGTCGGCATATTATTTCCGAAGTAAAGATGCATTCCTTTGATCGTATTGTTGTCCGTCTCATTATAAAGCGCCTCGAAATCGATATCCGTGATATTGAACGGATAAGGAGTAGGCGTCGCAGTAGGTTCTTCTGAGCTTTCTGCAGGATCTGTATCACCCGTATCAGGCAATGTGGTAACCGTTGTAGCTTCGGTAAACATAGAAGGCTCAAAAGTCGTAAACAACGGCTCATCAGGATTTATCTCAGGAAGCGGCATCTCCGGCTTACCGAAAACACCATAACGTGCTTCAAGGATCAGCGAATCAACCAATCCGTATCTTTGAATTGCCATGTTAGGTTCGAAATCATAAGTAGCGTAATTGTTATCAGGTCCTTTTAATGATAACAGTGATCCTGCGATCCACAGGACTAAAACTGAAACCAATGAAATGATCCAGAAACGCTTGCCCGCTTTTTCGAGAGGAATGATGATACGGATAAAAACAAAAAACAGGACCACAGGTATAAAAAGAACCAGTATCTGAGGGATCCTTGCACCCGCAACCTGTAGGATAGTCCCCTTAAAGCCGTCAACGACCTGACCTGTCATTCCGGCCATATAACCGAATCCGAAATATGTTCCGTAGAAATCCATGCAGCAGAATTCGATGCCATAGAGAATAAATGATGCTACAACTATAATGCCGCCGATTACCCTGGCAACGATCTTTTGAGGAATAAGATCGACGATAACCCCGATAATAAGGCCGACAGGGATGGCGAACAAAAGTATCCTTACCAAAGACAGGTCAAAGAACGGAATGTCCTTTGCCATAAGCCTCATCATCAATTCCATATATATCGAAAACAACGGAAAGAAAAGGACAGGCACAAGACCCTTTAATGGGCCGTGCCTGTCCGAACTATCTGATATTAATCTCTTTATAAGATCCATAACCCCTTAGATCAACGAATCGAGTAGTAAGCCTCCCCTGCTTCAAGATCGATACCCTTTGCCTCAGCAAGCTCACTAACCGTAACTAATTGATAACCCCTAGCAATAAGTTCAGGAATAACTATATCCATAGCATTACCTGTCGACGAATAAAGATCGTGCATTAATATAATGTCACCATCTTTCACATTATTCAATATTGCATTAGCTGTCTTAGTTGTATCTCGATTCTTCCAATCCTGTGTATCAAGGCTCCAGATGATCATCGGCATACCGACGTTAGCCTTAGTAACATCACTAAATGAACCGCCGCAAGGACGCATGATCGTAGGCTCTTCACCAATGATACTCTTAACTGCATCGTTACAACCTGTGATCTCCCACTTAATAGTAGCTCCGCTTGCGGTTGCAAGATTGTTCTCATGGTCAAATGTATGGTTAGCGATCTCGCATCCAAGATCATAAGCACGCTGTACACAGCTTGCATATGTAGGAACACGGTTACCGACTACGAAGAATGTAGCCTTACAGTCATACTGCTCGCAAAGATCCAAGATATGATTTGTTACCGGAGCATAAGGTCCGTCGTCAAATGTAAGTGCGACCATCGGCTTATTCGGATCGATCTTGCT
>CAMYXL010000023.1 GCA_947303255.1 uncultured Clostridia bacterium
AGGACTTGACCTTAAGGTCAGCGAGGTCACCGGAGCAGCACTCGAGTGTTCTTACAGGGATATCGAGGCTTCTGAAGAAGTCTACGGAATTCTGCCAGAGCTTGTTGTACCAGTCCATGCTGTCCTCAGGCTTACATACGACGATCATCTCCTGTTTCTCGAACTGGTGGATACGGTATACGCCGCGCTCCTCGATGCCGTGAGCACCGACTTCCTTACGGAAGCAAGGGGAGTAACTCGTAAGTGTCTGTGGAAGATCAGCCTCATCGATGATGGTATCGATGAACTTACCGATCATGGAGTGCTCGGATGTTCCAATGAGGTAGAGGTCCTCGCCCTCGATCTTGTACATCATGTTCTCCATCTCAGCGAAGCTCATAACGCCGTTAACTACTGCAGAACGGATCATGAAAGGCGGGATGTAATATGTGAATCCGCGGTCGATCATGAAGTCTCTGGCGTAGGAAAGGATAGCGGAATGAAGACGAGCGATGTCGCCCTTAAGGTAGTAGAAACCGTTACCGGATGTCTTTCTCGCGGAATCGAGGTCGATACCGTTGAGCTTTTCCATGATATCTACGTGATATGGGATCTCGAAGGAAGGTACGAACGGATCGCCGAACTTCTCGATCTCGACGTTCTCGCTGTCATCCTTACCGATCGGTACGGAAGGATCGATGATGTTAGGGATAACGAGCATGATCTTTCTGATCTTCTCTTCGAGTTCAGTTTCTTTAGCGGAGAGTTCTTCAAGTTCATTAGCCATTGAAGCAACTTCAGCCTTAGCCTTCTCTGCTTCGTCCTTCTGGCCCTGTGCCATGTAAAAACCGATCTTCTTACTGATCGAGTTTCTCTGGCTTCTTAAGTATTCCGCGCGGGTCTTGCTCTCACGGAACTCCTTATCCAATTCGATAACTTCGTCAACCAGAGGAAGCTTCTCGTCCTGGAACTTGTTCTTGATGTTAGTCTTTACGATCTCCGGATTAGCACGGAGAAATTTGATATCCAACATAGACATCCCTCCAAAAATTAATACTGTTTATTTTATTCTTATTATCATCAAATATCAACTGAACTCAGCCGTCGTTTCCGCCGTAGTTTCCAGGCGGATAGATACCTTCGACATTCCACAGTACGAACTCATTCATACCTGCATCCTGTATGGCGCGGATCTGATCGTTGATCGCGGTATAGTCGTAGGTCATATAATTGTCGCCGCCTAAGTATGCTGCAGTGAACGCCTGGCAGTACGGCCTTACCGTGCTGTAGCCTTCGGCATTATGGTATTTGCCTCCGATCGTCAGGGCATCGAACATTACCTGATAAGGGTTCTTGTCAGGGTAATCGTGGATATGTCCGTTCATCATCGTTCCCAGTGCATAGTGGGAAGGGTAGATCATCGGACAGAGAGAATCGACTCCCGTAAATCCGAGGTTTGCCCAGTCCTGACCTAAGATCTCACCGTCGAGTGAAGAGGATACTGCGATACCGAAGATATCGGCTGATACAGGAACTCCCGTAGGATCCTGGATCTTTCTTCTCGCGGTAATGAGGAATCGGTTGATGGCGTCAGCCTTGGTAGGAACTTCGCCTTCAACTCCGAAGTAAGGCTCCGCACCTGATACGGATGATCCGGTCGGGAATCTTATATAGTCGAACTGGATCTCGTCTACGCCCATGTCGATGGCCTCGAGAGCCAGGTCGATGAGGTAATCCCAGTTTCTTGTGTCGTACGGATTCGCGAAGATCTCGCTTCCTTCGTTCCAGAATGCCAGAGGATTTCCCGCGCTGTCGCAGATAGCTCTGTCAGGGAACTTGTTCGCGAGGGCTACGTCCTTGAAGCACACGATTCGTCCGATTACGTAGATATCGTTCTCGTGGCACTTCTCGATTACTTCCTTAAGGTCGTACTGCGGATATACATAGCCGATCTCGTTAGCCAGTTCGTTCTTACTGTCGAAGAGTACGCCGTAGCTCTCCTTGAGGTCTACTACGAAAGTGTTGATCTCGGAGTTCTTGGCGAGCTCGATATTGTTGTCGATATTCATGGCCGCGTTGGTATAAAGGCCCTTAACTTCCTTGTGCTTCACAGGGACCACCTTGTCGACCTCAGGGAGAGGTCCGAAGTACGCGTCCAGCTGCTCCTTCTTCTCGGAAGTCCACTGAATGTTTTCTTTTATCTCAAACGGGGTAGGAGAAGGTGTAGGTGTCGGTGTCGGCTCGAAAACAGTCGTAAAGATAGTCGGTTTGGTTATGGAAAGCTGCATCTCTTCAGTTGAGCCGTTGATGACTCTTGACAGAAAACCTCCTGCCACGACGATCCCCAAAAGGACCGCGAAAAAAGCAAATACCACCACGATTCCCTGAAGTGCCTTGATGGGACCGTTGATCTTGACTCTGACTCGATTGTCGCCGTTTTGGTTGTCGCTCATAAGCCTTTCCTTAATAAAGATAATTAACTACATAATTATACAGTCACTTAAGAAAAACAACAAATAACATTCTGTATATGATACAATCAAATTATATTAATCAACGGGGGTTATATATGATCATTCGTAACTGCGCAGGCGGAATAGTCTTTCACAATGATTCCGTCCTTCTCCTGAAAAACGATAAGCACGAGTGGTGTTTTCCAAAGGGAGTAGTCCGCGTCGGTCAGAAGGAAAAGGAGATAGCCCTTGAGCGAGTCAAGATCGAGGCCGGCCTTGATGCCGAGATCCTTGCTCCTTGCAGCAAGACTCACTACGAGTTCTACTCGATCACCAGACAAAAGCCTATTCACAATAACGTTTCCTGGTTTGTCATGAAGACAGATTCGGACAACGTTGTATATAACAAGGAGGCGGATTTCATCGACGGCAGGTTCTTCTCCCTCGATGATGCAATGAACGCCGTAACCTATAGTCAGGACAAGTCTCTTCTCATGGTCGCATACCAGAGATATAAGGAGCTTATCTGATCTTTATGCCTATCCCTCCTCTCGAAAACAAGGCGCAGAAAGCACTTCGAAGGATCACCGTGTCAGGATACGGTGAATCTTTTTATGAGGTGAAAAAATCCAAGTTCATCGGATACTGCAAACCTGTCCTTACGGCAGAAGAGGCTAACGCCTTCGTTGATGAGATCAGAAAAAAGCATTCCGACGCCAGACACAACGTCTACGCGTGGATCCTCAAAAAGGAGATCGGACTTCAAAAGTACAGCGACGACGGCGAGCCGTCGGGCACCGCAGGACTTCCTGTCATGTCTGTCCTTACCAAAAATGACATCGCCGACTGCGTCATAGTCGTTACGAGATACTTCGGAGGCATCCTTTTAGGCAAAGGGGGACTTGTCCGTGCTTATACCAAAGCAGCAGCTCTTGCTCTTAAGGAAGCAGGACCGAAGATAATGGAGATGTGCTCGGTACTAAACATGCATGTGGATTACTCGATGTACGATAAGATCGTTTTCGAGATGAAGACAAAGGGTTATCATATATCAAACACTGAGTACGGTGAGGACATCAGCATCGATGTTCGGATCCCGGTCGAAAGGGAAGAGGAGTTTAAGGCATTTATGATCGACGTCTCGTCAGGTTCACTTACTCCGATTAAGACAGGCGAGATAGAGGCTGAGACAGAAGACGTTGAAGTTACATATGACGAGGGCGAAGAAGAGGATTAGTTCTCTAGAAATTGCCTAGATTCTCCGGGAACAACTGGAGTATAACTTATTTGAAAAGAACATGGAGGTATATGGTTATGCCGGAAGATAATGAGAATATGGAGACGGAAGTCCTTAAGGACGTTTCTGAGGAAGCGGCCGAACAGACTGCTGACGTTATAGAGGAGACAACTGAAGAGCCTTCATTTACCGATACTCCGAGTAAGGAAGAATCCCAGCCGCAGATCGTATATGTTCAGCAAAAGAAGAGCAAAGTACCGATGGTCATCATGGCGGTCCTTTTTGCACTGGCGATTATCTTTATCGCATTCCAGTCGGTATTTATCTTCCTTCTGACCAGCGGAAGACTGGAAAAGACCTCCAAGGCCTTCGACAGTTATATCGAGAGCACCGGACTTAAGTCCGAGAAGAAAGAAGTTTCCGCACTCGCAGATCCTAACTTCTCACTGGAGGAAGCGGCATCAGTACATGATCCTAACAAGCAGACATTGAGCACGGTAGAGATCTACAATAAAGTCTCTCCTGCAACAGTAGCGATCTATCTTGTCGATCAGGCATCAGAGAGTGTTTCCGCAGGTTCCGGATTCATTATCTCGGAAGACGGTTATGTAGTTACTAATGCTCACGTTGTTGAGAACGCATCTGAAAATACCGAACTTAAGGTCTACATCGGAGGCCAGGAAGAAGCTTATGAAGCAGGTATCGTCGGAACGGATATCCAGACGGATATCGCCGTCATCAAGTTAAGCGGTGAGGGACCATTCCCGACTGTTACTCTCGGTGATTCCGATGTGCTCCAGAAAGGAGAACTTGCGATCGCCATCGGTAACCCGCTCGGAACACTTCAGGGAACGATCACCGTAGGTGTCATTTCAGGTATGGAGCGTCCGATGAACACAAAGGGTTATTCCATGAAGCTCATCCAGACTGACGCATCAGTTAACGAAGGTAACAGCGGCGGACCTCTGATCAATTCCTTCGGCGAAGTAATAGGCGTTGTAAATGCCAAGATCGGTACTGCAGAAGGTCTCGGATTCGCTATCCCGATCACTCCTATCAAGAGCAACATCGAATCCATTATCGTTAACGGTAAAGTCATCAACAGACCTTACCTCGGAACCACGGTCAAGTTTGTAGCTGCAAACGATTATTTCGGAGCTGATGACGGTATCTACGTTGCTGAACTCGTTAAGGACGGTCCTGGGGACAAGGCAGGACTTGAGATCGGCGACAGGATCCTCACTGTTGACGGGGTTGAAATAAAAGAATCAGATGATATCATTAGAGTGCGTGATTCTCATAACGTCGGTGATGCCGTTGAGGTAGTCGTCGACAGAGACGGTGAGAAGGTAACGTTAACTCTTGAGATTGGAGACAGCGCTGACTACGAATAATTATGGCGAATGAAAAGAACAGAAAAAGAATTATAAGAATCGTTGCTCTCGTGATCGTAGCTGTAATGCTGTTGTCGGTATTCTCGGGTATCTTTCTGATATTCATGAACGAACACAGAGCAAAGCAGAATGAGAAAGCTTTGCAGGAAGCGATACAGCAGCTCCAGAGCGGCGGCGAAGAAGATTCATAAACAAAAGACCTCTTGTGCGGGATGTACAGGAGGTCGTTTTTTATATGCTGAATTCAAATGTCTTATTGAAGGGCTCGCCGTTGTAACTTAAGATCCTGGCGCTGTATCTTCCTTCCGTGATCTTCTCGAATCTTATGTGGAAGATCTTTGCCTGCTCGATGAAAGGGGTGGACCTTAAGGTGTCCAGGGACCTGTTTTCGATGATGCAAAGAAGTGACTGGACTAAGATCATGTGAGTCACCAGAAGGAGAGGACCTTCTTCGTTGTCGAGGATCTTTTGAAGGAGGCGGCGGACTCGCTCGACTACGTGTGCGTAGGATTCGCCGTTTCCTATCGGGACGAACTTGTGGGGCTCGTACCTGAAGTAACTGTAGTTCTCAGGGTAGAGGACTTCGGCCTCGGACCTCAGCATTCCCTCGAGATCGCCCAGGTCCATCTCGGACAGGAGCGGTTCTATAGAAGTCGGGAACTTGCCGCCCGTTGCGAGGTAGGAAGTCTGAAGTGCGCGGGGCATCGGGCTTACCAGGACTTTACGGATGGGAAGTTCCGATATTAACGGACAAAGCGCAGCGGCGCCTTCGATCCCGTCCGACGTCAGGGGAGAGTTCAATCTGCCCTGCATTCTGATCTCAGTATTCCACACGGTCCTGCCGTGTCTGATGATATATACGTCCATTAAGGCACATCCACGATCTGGCTTACACCCGACGGTTTGAATTCGTAGGTATACTCGGTGAGCATCTCGTTGAGGAAGGCCTGATATTTGTTCATTCTTATGAAGCTGTTTACTCTGTCGTACCACTCAGGCTTCTCGGACTCGGAGCTGAAGTAGATGATATAGAAACCGTTCTCGGATTCGATGATCTCCTTGTCACCGGCCTTACGCTCTTCAGCGAAGATCCAAGTGTCGAGGGCTTCCTCGAACTTTCCCGGATAAGTGTCGCTGCTGGCGGTAATTGACAGTGTGTCGCTAAGGACTTCGTCAGTATAGAGGTTCTCGACTGACATTGCAGTCGTATCGTCCTTGATGTACTCGAAGATATCCTGTGCCAGGATCTGAGCATCACCCATTGAGACCTTGCCGTCGCCGTTCTCGTCGCCCGGATTTGTAACGACCTCGAAGATCCTTACGCTTCTGAGCGGTGTGGACTGCGGCTCTCTCTTAACAAAGCAAAGTACGATAGGGAAGCCGTCTTCGTCAGTGAAGATGGTGGTGTCGCCAGGTTGCCTTTCGAGATCGAAGAGCCAGGTTCTGAACTCGGCGTGCTCGATATCCTTATAACGGCTGTCGGCGATGAGGAGGGAATCAGGTTCTGCGAGCTTCTCCTGCATGTCGCCAGTGAAGTATTCATAAGCTGCTTCCTCGAACTTGGCTGGGTCGTGGCCCATAGCCTCGATGATCTCGTTGGCGTGGAGCATTGCCGTGTCGATGAACGCCTGGTCACGCTGGTCATATGTCATTCTGAAGATCTTGTAGCTTACGAGGTCGTATGCATTTCTGTTAGCCTCGTACGCTTCCTTAGCCTCTGCGTCCGTAGCCTGCAGCTCAACGAGCTTTGCATCGGATGCGTAGTCCTCGGTAAAGTATTTCTTGGCGAGAGTGTCGCGGACACAAGACTCTGTTACCTGTGTTCCGAAAACACCCTGGATGTACGTATTAAGCGGCACGCCCAGCTCGCTTGCCTTGGTCTTGAGCCAATCCACGTAAGCGTTTGCCATCTGGTAGTGCTTGTCCTCGATATCGTAGCCGTGCTTCTTCGCATCGTCATACAGAAGCTGCATGATCTGAAGCTCCTTGGCTGTCTGATCCAGGAAGTATTCTCTGTTGCTCTTGAAGTTCGGATCCACAGACGGACCTTCGAGCATTTCCTTTGTATCCTTATCGAAAACATCCACACCATTTTCGATGAGTACATAATGATACATAAAACTGAACTCATCAGACGGGATGCTCGTATTGTTGATGGAAAGAGGGCTCTTGAACTTCTCCTTGAGGCCTGCCTCGGTGAAGATCAGAAAACCTACGATGGCGATGACCGCGACAAGAGCGATGACCACATATACCAGTGCGCTCTTTGAAGCCTTGGAAGGTATCGCTTCTCCGTTCTTATCAAGTTCGAGCTTGATCGGCTCTACCGGATTTTCCTTAAAATCCTCGGTTGTCTTCTTCTCGGCTTTACGTGAAGCGACCTCGCCGCTTTCGGAGTTGGTGAGAAGGTCAGGATCGATATCGTCTACAGCTGAATAGATGACAGCCTTTTCCTCAGGTGCCTCGATAAGTTCCGTCTCTTCTTCGACCGGCTCAGCTTCTTCAGGCTCTGCTGCTTCCTCAGGAGCAGGTGCTTCCTCGATCTCTTCGACGACTTCGAACGCAGGTTCGGCTTCTTGCTGAACTTCTGCCGGATAATCATAAGCCGGCTCAGGGATATCCTCGAAGTTTCCTTCCACAGGAACTTCCTCAGCCGGGATCTCCTCAGCCGGGATCACTTCAGGGATAACTTCTTCAGTATTTTCCGGAACACTTGCTTCAGGCTGGACCTCGCTTTGCTCGGCAGCATTCAGGATCTCTGAAGCGTCGAAGCTCGGTTCCCTGGTCGTGTTGTTATTCTTCTTGTTCTTCTTTCCGAACATTACAATAATGCCTCCTCACTTGGGATCACCAGATTAATGGCGTCTCTTATGCATTCGATGGTCGCAGGGAGTTTCGGTCCCTTCTCGCCGTCGATATCCAAAGTGACTTTTTGGTTATTGGTAGCGCTCATCTCGAGCTTACTTGTCTGGAAGTAAAGGACTTTGTCGCTCTCCAGATGTTCACCCAGGGCGATCTTGTTAAGGAGCGGGAGCGCGTCCATGTAACTTACCTTGGAGATAACGAGAACGTCCAAAAGTCCGTCATGAAGATCGGCGTCCAGCATCAGGTTCTTAAAACCGCCGACACTTCTCGTATTTGAGATCAGGAACATCGTTGCGTTGATGTCATACTCATCATTTTCCGTCTTGAGCTTAAGCGGAATGGTCTTTGTTATGGAGTTGATCTCCTTGAGACCTTCGATCCAGTATGCTACAGGACCCAGGTTCGTCTTAAGATCCGACGGGACTTTATAAGCTACGGCGCTAAGAAGTCCGCCTGCGAGAACGTTAAGGAAATATCTGTCGTTGACCTTGCCGCAGTCGACCTTTACGGTCTTATGTGACATGAGCATCCTCGCGAAGTCAGACGGCTCCGAAGGAAGCTTCATGAATGAAGCGAAATCATTTACGGTTCCGGAAGTATATACGGCGAGAGGAAGATCGATGTTGCCCTTGAGCATTCCGGTAACGACCTCGTTGACTGTTCCGTCACCGCCGACAGCCATAATGAGATCGTATTCTTCCTGCCTTACATTCATTGCATATCTGGTAGCATCCAGAGGACCTGCGGTATAAGAGATGTCAGCTCTCTCGATGGCCTTTTGAGACGAAAGATAAGCAATGGTATCCTCGACATTAGCCCTTGCGCGCTCTCTGCCTGAGGAAGGATTCATAATTATCTTGATTCTTAGACCCATACATCACCTTTTCGAAAACCAATAATAGTAATTCCATAATACTTTACCATAATAAGCTTCATAATATATTACATATAAAACGCAGAAATAAGGCATTTTGAATACAAAATATGATATGATAATCACGTTTGATATTTTTGGAATGTGAGGATATGAGAACAATGCAGGACGCGTATAGGGCAATAATCAGTCGCAGAAAGAAGGCCAACCGCGATTGGCTCATGAATCTCTTGACTTTTATCTTCCCGTTCCTTGCAGTCCTGGTGTCATTTGCCATCCAGAAAGTACATCCTTTCGGCGAGCGTGTCATGCTCACGGTCGACTCATATCACCAGTACGTTCCATTCCTCATCGAATTCCGTAACAAGGTCCTCGAAGGAAGATCTTTGTTCTACACCTGGAACAACGGACTCGGCATGGAGTACTACGCGGTCTTCGCCAACTACTGCTCGAGCCCTCTTAACATATTCTGCTTATTCTTCACGGCCAAGACCATGCCGGTCTTCGCAGCTTTCGTAACCGCTTTCCGCGCAGGTCTTGCAGGCCTTTTCATGAGCTGGTTCCTCACAGGCGAAGACGAGGGCAGGAGAGACTACATTACAACGGCTTTCGCCTGCGCTTACGCTCTCTGCGGCTGGTTCTGCTGTGATTTCTGGAACATCATGTGGTGCGACGCACTGGTCCTTCTTCCTTTGATCGCACTCGGACTTCGTAAACTCTTCACCGAAGGGAAATACGGCCTTTACTGCCTTTCCCTCGGAATCGCCATCATAAGCAACTACTACACGGGCTATTTCCTCTGCCTTTTCCTCATCCTCTTTGCACCTGTTTACGGCATCTGCCTTTTCCAGTTCGGAAAAGAGGAGACGGTGGAAGGCCGACTTAACTTCAAGACCATCATCGTATCGATCGGCAGATTCGCTCTCGGAAGCCTCGTTGCAGGAGGACTTTCAGCGATCGTAACGATCCCTACCTATAAGATCCTTCAGTCTTCTTCCGCAGTCGGAACCGAATTTCCTAAGGACTACACTTTAACCGGAAATTTCTTCGACTTCCTCGGAAGACTTCTCGTTGCGGCCAACCCTAACATCAGAGACGGTATGGCCAACGTTTATTCGGGCATCATCCCGATCCTTATGGTCATCCTTTTCTTTGCCGCATCGAAAAAGACCGGCATCAAGCTCCGCCATAAGATCTGCTACGGCCTTTTGCTCCTGGTGCTCTACTTAAGCTTCACCAACAGGACGCTGAACTTCATCTGGCACGGATTCCACTTCCCGAACCAGATCCCTTACAGGCAGTCCTTCATCTTTTCGTTCCTCATCGTATTCCTCGGCTTCAAAGCTATAAGGATCCTTAAGAGCTTTACCTCTTCGCAGGTCACCGCAGTATTTATCGGCGGCGGTGTCTTTGTTATCCTTTTCGAAAAATTCGGAGGAGGCAATGAAGGATATATCCAGGTGCTCTTGTCACTCGGATTTATCGTGCTCGAGGGAATCTTCTTAAGATGCTGCGTCCTTGATAAGAAGAAGCGCTATCTGTTCTACGAAGCATCCATTGCTCTTCTCATGGCAGCCGAGATGGTCGTAACGAGCATAATCTGTATCGGAACTGTCGCAAAGAACGAAGGATTCCCGCTTTACAAGACCTACGGAATCAACTACGACAAGGTCAAGGAATACGCTACTGAAGTCGAGACCGCGGACGGACACAAGATGTTCGAGAGATCCGAAGTCTATCCGAACAACTTCTGTAATATCCAGTCCATCTACGACGTAAGAGGCCTTTCGACTTTCTCATCCACTGTAAGACAGGATTTTGTTACATACATCCGTAATTTCGGTTTCCACAACAACAGGATCAACAGCACGAGAAGCATGGGTCTTACCAGAGTAACGGCTACCCTTCTCGGCATAAGGAACTTCATTGCTGCCGACAACACGGACAGCGTTCCGAGCATTTTCGAGCTCGAGCATGATGACGGATATATCAAGTGCTACGGCAATCCTGACGCACTTTCTGTCGGATACATGGTTTCCGATGACCTGATCGACTACGAGCCTGACCCGGACAACAAAGACCCGTTCGAGAAGACGAACCTCTGGGTCAACAGCATGGGCTTTGACGGAAATGTCTACAGGAAAGTCGATTCCTACGGCGAAGAATTCGAGAACATAAACCAGAGCGTCAACAACTTCGGCGTTGATACTTACTCGGTCATCAATTCCGAGAAGGATGCAGTCATGACCATTGTTGTCGACAACGCAACAATAGGCTCGGATGTCTATGTCTACCTCGACTGCTCCAAGGCTGGAAGTTACGTCATAAGAACATACGACGAGAACGGGGAAGAAGTATCCCACACATCGAGCATCGCATACAGGTATTACCAGATAATCCCGCTCGGAGTCTATGACGGACACACGATCAAGTGTACGCTCACGATCCCTAAGGCACCTGCAGGCGCTATCAAAGCGTTCACCTACGAACTCGACTGCGAAGCCTATGACTCGATGGTAGATTATCTTTCCAAGGAGCAGTTCCTTGTTACAAAGTACGACGACAAGTCCATCGAGGGCATGATCGAATCCGAGGAGGGCGGACTTTTGTTCTTCACGCTCCCTTATTCCGACAGCTTCGAGGCTTACGTAGACGGCAAGAAGGTCGACATCGTTCCGATCCGCGACGCCATGATGGCAGTCCGCGTCGGTCCGGGCACGCACAAAGTCGAACTTTACTACACCCTTTGGGGATTTGATTACGGAATCGTCATCACCGTCGCATCGATGGTCCTTTTGGCATTCCTTACTTTCGGTAAGATCGTAACCGGTTACATTAAGGAAGAAAAAGCCTCAGAGAAAGCATCTGAGACCGTTCCTTCGGAGGAAGAGGCAGCCGATGTTCCGCAAGCTTAAAAGATCGGACGACAATACCCTTTATCCTCTGGACATGGTATTGGCATTTATCCTGCCTTTACTGATCTTCGGCTGCGCCTATTATCTCGGCATCCGCGACACGAAGATCCCTCAGGATCTCACCCTGCGCTACGACAAATTCGACATGGGTATCTTCAGGGGCATAACCGACGACCTTAAGCTCCTCAAGAGTTTTTCTCTCGAAAAAGATTTCCGTCTGGTCCTTCAGGGACACCTGGATCCGGGTTTCCTCATGGCCTCCTATGTGCCGTTTGAATTCGCTTCCATAGTCCTTTACGTTTTCTTTTTCCTGAGACTTGCACTGGCATCTTTTTCCATGCACCGTTTCCTTCGAAGACAGGTCCCGCTCGACAGAAGCCTTACGCTCCTTTTGTCAGTCTGCTACAGCCTTTCTTCCTCGGTCCTCGGGATCGCTTCATATTCCGGTGCGATGAACACCGTCATAGCGATACCTTTCATGATCGATCTTCTGATCGAATTCATGCGTGATGATCATTCTGTTCGAAAAGGCCTTCGCTTTTCACTTTCCCTGACGGCATTGTTCTATCTTTCCGGCAACCTCAATCTTATGACGGTTCTGCCTTTTGCACTTTTCACTTCGTTTTTTATCGCGACGTCAGTTGGAACGAAATTTTCCAATTCCGTGATCTTATTTCTAAAATCTCTTCTGTACGTCTTGTTTGCCGTCGGTTTTTCCGCGTTTGCTTTTGCTAACACGATCCTTGATGCAGAGATACCGTTCCCGCTCGATGCCGATCCGGACTTAGACAGCAGGGCAACCATGTTCGATCTTCTGACCCGCTTTCTTAACGGCAAGCCTTTCAACATGTCCATTGCTTCCGGTGTAGGATTAAGTCTTACGATATTTATCCTGCTCCTTCTCATAGTATTTTTCTTTAACTCACGCATCCCTATCAGGATCAGGGCAGTTCTCTTTTTCGGAGTATTCATCTGCTTCGCGATGTACTGTTCGAACCTGCTTCTCGAATACGGCACGCTCTTTACGAATGCTATCCTTGACTGCAACAGCACCTTTTCGGCCCGCTTTGCATTTCTGTCGGCACTTCTCATCTTTGCGGCTGCCATTTCACTTCGTAACCTCTCATCCGTCAAGAACAGCACGGTGGCATTTTCGGTATTGTCCGTACTGATACTCGTTGTCTTATCCAACAGTTCCGGCAATTCCACATCTCCGAGTCTTTTCTCCATCTCGTTCACGATCCTTTGTGCCGTCCTCGGCTACTTCATGATCGTCAACATCGATAAGATCCCGGGATACATAGTAGCTGCGGCAGTCCTTCTCGGACTTACCCTCAATCTTTCGTTCATACTTCCGATCTCCCATTACGGAAAACCTACGGATGATGCGGCAATGATGTTTGACGGAATCCCTGACGAAGACCTTTCTCTGGACTATCCGCTCCCGCAACTGGACTTCTTCTCGAGAGACAATGAGGACTTTTATTTCCTGAGTCACTTCCACCCGGATTACAACTCGACTCCGGGCATGCTTAATACTCTTACATATTATATGGGCATCGAGCCGTTCTTCATGCCTTTATCCCAGGCCAATGACGTCTTCAGGGGAAAGAGCGACCGACTCCTTATAGGTGAAGAACCTATGATGGAAGACGGTAAGGAAGTCGTATCCTATAAGATCATAACTTTGGATTTCTGGGAAAAAGACGATCCGCTCATACTTTACACGGACTACCGGGGAGAATTTGACTTTATTATCGAGCACGGTGATATTGAGGACAGACAGACTTTGACAGGCCCATGCATGGTCCTTCTGGATAATAAGGGAGAAGATTCATTCGGCGCCAAGATCCTCATCGACGACCCGACATACAAACACAATGCCCGCTTTGAGTATTACAGCGTCAACGAAGAAGCGCTGGAAGATTTCAGGATGAATGCCCTGAGATATGACGGACCGTTTAATGTCGAGGGAAGCGTAACAGTCCTTACGGGCAGACGCTACGGCTCGCCTGTAACCGTCTATGTCAACGGCGAGAAGACAGTTTCCTACAACATAGCAGGAAAGCTCGCATTTGATATATACTCAGACGGAACAGCTTCTGTCGAGATCAGATCCTTTGACTACGGCATATATATTTCGGCTGCCGTGGTACTGATTTCCTTTATATGTAGTATAGTAGTAATATTATTATCTGACAGAAAAGAAAAGAAAAAGAAAGCTTGAGTATAAATATGCCATCAGCCTATCAGATTAATGAAGGAACAAAGTTTATAATCCTCGATCTGGAATGGAACCAGCCGTTTCCCGGCAAGGAATACGGTATTGACGTCTCCACTCTCAGAGGAGAGATAATCGATATCGGTGCAGAAAAGTACACATACAGCTGCGGCGGTCTGATCCATGAGGGCAGTTTCTCCATGCAGGTCCGTCCTAAGGTTTATCGAAAACTTCATTATCACGTTCAGAAACTTACTCATAAGACAAACAAAGAGATAAGAAACGGTGTGCCTTTCGAAGAGGCTTTCCCGGAATACCTCTCTTTTTGCGGTGACGATTATATCCTGGTCTGCTGGGGCAATTCCGATCCCGATATACTGAAGCAGAACATGAAGCATTACGGATTCGATGACAAGATCGATCATCCTTTTTTTGATCTGCAACCTGTCTTTTCCAGATTTGCAGGTGAGAGGGGACAACAAAGAAGTGTAGAGTTCGCTGTCGATTTCTATAACATCCCTAAAGATGACACATTCCACAGTGCATGGGCCGACAGTCATTACACCGGTCTCATCTTCAAGAACATGTTTGAGCACAACAAAGCATCGGAACTTCTTGCTGTCATTGGAAGCTCGTTAAGAAATCCTGATCTTGTAAAAGAGTTTGCTTTTGTAAGCGGTGAAACAGAGAATTTGGACGAGGCATATAAGACTGCATTTGAGTTTCCGCAAATATGTCCAATTTGTAAAGAATTACTGAAAAGCAAGATCGAACCTTTCAGGATCAGGAAATCAGTATATGCACTTTACTCATGTAAAGAACATGGTGATTTCTTCTGCAGAACAAGAGTGAAGAAGAGTAAACAGAGTAAGTACATAGCGGCTATGGTAATCCGCTTTGCTACGCAATCAGACTACTATCTCATTGCTGACAAGGCTGAGGAATTTAAGAAATTCGGCATCCAGGGAGAGCCCAAAACTCCCCCAAAAGAGGACGAAACAAAAATGTGATATTAGTCATGAAAATGTGACAGATATCTGATACAAATGTGACGGAAATGTGAATTTTTGATTTACAGAGCCAAAAAACCTCTTCTCAAACGGTTTTGATGTTAGTATAATGCATGTAGTAATTTATGACTATCTTTTATGAGGTATGGCAGAAAGGAAGTTATTCTTATGTTTAAGTCATTTAGGAAGAAGGGTAAGAGCAACAAACAGGGCTCAATGCTGACACTCGTGTTGGTAATCGTAGCAATGGCTTTGATCTTTATCACATCTGCTGTTATGATTACAAACTCTACAAGAGTTAGGTATTATGACAACGTTCTTTCCGGTCAGGCTAGACTTGTAAGTACAGCTGTTGCTGAGTCATTTTGTAGTGCCTTAGAGATTCAGGAGATCACAGACCAGAATCTTAAGGATTGGGCTAAGGATGACAAGACAGCTACATTCACAATTGACGATGTGCCTGGACTTGGTGAAGGCGGAACAAAGACAACTGTTGCGTTCGATGAATCTGACGGATATATCCTCGCTACATTCTCAACAACAATCGGTGAGAAGAGCGACGGAACATTCGCTACAGAGAACTGTACAGTATATTTTAAGAAGAAGCCACCGGTAGTTAAGGCTAGAAACTTTAAGTATCAGTTGAACGTAGGTAAGAAGGCTGCTCTTGGTGGATTGGACATCGGTGTAGGTCACGATCCAGGAACAGACAATATGTGCTTCTTCCATGGTGATACAAACCTCACAGAGAATGCTGGTAACACAGTTTATTCAGATATCATCGCAACAGGTAAGTTGATGTTCGGTAACCATACAGAAGTTAAGGGACAGTTCATCTTCTCCGGTCCTGATGCAGGTCTTGGTAATTTCACAGGTCAAGTTAAGGCTAATAACCTCTACTTCATCAGCCCTGATGGATACAGTAAAGGTAATATCAATAAGGATGGTATCGATCACTGGGATTTCACAGCAAACAGTGCTTTGATCTACAACTTTAAATTAGATGGTAAGATGGGTCAGAACCAGGAAACAAAGAACTACGCTGCTATGGACAATAGTGAAATTGATACTTCCAGACTTGGTTCAGCTTCCGATTCTGAGTCTTATAACTCTAAGCACGTCCAGGCTACATGGAATACAGCTGCAGGTGACGATGAAGTTATAAGTAAGTTTAATGAGTACGTTCTTGAGAGAGCAAAGGCAGCTTTGACAGAACAAGAGCAGTTTGCTATCACTGACGATCAGGTTGAAGCTAAGAAGGCTACTTTCTTTGATAACGTTCCGGAGCCATACAAGGCAACAGCTAAGAAGGTTGTTGATTCTAACGGAGCAGTTACTTCAAATACAATCAGCTGGTCTTCCTTCTGCAGCGGCACAAAGGGTGTATGCTATATCAACTCTCAGAAGATCGCTGACGGAACAAAGATTACATTGGATCTTAGCAATGGACCTTATATCCTCGTTGTAAAGACCAAGTTGGTAATCGAGAAGAAGGCTATGATCGAGTGTATCAACGGTGACAATAACAGTGATGAGAACTGGCTCCGTATTATCCTCCTTCCTGGTGCTGAACTCGATATCGGTGATAACGAATCCGAGGTTGGTGGACTTAAGACTGCAGATGCTGTTAAGCCACACTGCTATGTATACGGACTCAAGGGTACTCAGGTAATCGTTGCCAGCGATGGTAAGTACGTTGAAGGTTACTTCGGTGTATACGGTGAAGGATCTAAGTTCTACCTCAAGGGTAAGCCAACAAACTTCTTCGGAAGAGTTGAGGCTACAAACTGTGAGACACTTAATGCTAACAATGCAAAGATGTATTGGGCACCAGAGCCGATGGCAGATGTTCCTCCGGGAGACTTTACACCTGCAACATCTGAGTATGACGTAGTAAGATTCAGATACTTCTACTAATATTCAAAACATAAGAATTCAATAAGGGGTGTCCTTTGGGACATCCCTTATTTTTGTACTTGGGAATGATTATTGAGAAGAAAAAGAAAAGGAGCACGACTTATCATAAAGCCGTGCTCCTTGTTTTTTCTGTATAAGACCAGATCAGTTGATAGTGAAAAGATACGGAACGCTCATCAATTCAAGTGCTATCTCATGCATTGATATAAGTTCGGTATTATTCTTTTTCTCGAAGTCGATATTGTAATTATCAATACTTTCCCTGCAGCATACTATGGAGAATTCCATATCATTTAAAACTTTGAATGATGAGTAGAGCTGGTTAGAAGGATCGAGGAGTTTTACACCCGTATCAATAAGAAATATGCGAGATACTTTCGAAAACTCATCTGCCAGAACATCAAGGAAAGCTCCCAAAAGAGCTCTGCCGTGATCTGAATCACTTGAATAATAATCGTGATTTATAACGATGGTCAGATTACCGTTGGAATCATCCAATATAAGATCAGGGAACAGATTTAAGTCAGTTCCTGTCTCTTCTGCTATAGCAGCCGTTGCTGTACCGTTAGAGTAGAGATCGGCATAAGCTTCAATGTTATTGCTTTGATTTTCCTTGTTTCTCATCAAAATCACTCCTGTCTGAAGAAAGAATCCTCATCGATCTTTGGATAGCATTTTTACTGTTTCCCCATGGCTTGTCGTTATTTCTATAGTCAAATTTCAACGTAAACCATTCTACATCTGAGATGAGTTCGGTTAAGGACGAATCCACACCGGAGGAGAGAAGCGGAAGAAAATCAGCTGCATCATTCTGGCTCATATTATCGGCACAGGCACGAAGAAGAGCAGAGATATGAGGCAGACAATATGTCTTGCAATTTGCGAACTTCTCTTTGAAATCCTTATCATGGGAAAACATCCAACAGATTACACTTGAGTATCTGTCCATGGTGTAATCGAGTTTCTCGCAGATCGGACAAGCTTTTACTCTTGAATCGATCTTATCAGCAAGTTTTTTCAGACTTGATTTATATTCGGTATTTCTTCCTTTAAGAAGATTACCTTTACCCGGAGCAGTCTTTTGAAGCTGCGGAGCGATATCGGATTTAATATCGATAAGATGAGTGTGAAGCATAAGGCCGAGTCCCAAACGGTTAGCTTCTCTCTTATTAAGTTTGCCCATATGATCAGGACAAAAACCTGTCTTATTCGTTATCTTTCTTGTATCCGGTTCCATAAGTGAAGGACCGAGATAATAATCCAGATAATCAGATTCTGCCTTATTCTTAAGAAAGCACAAAGGGCAGATCGCCGGCTCATTATAGGCGTCATTAACAGGGATCGTGTAAATCTTTTCCATTATATATCTCCTTTATTGTGGAACATTGTTTGGCTTAACAACGCGTTTTGCTCGTACATTTACGGCTATCATCGTGATGGACGTATATTCTTCAACGGACCTTCCGATATTCTGCTGGGCCTCATAAAGAACTTCCTGAGCATCATAACCGTAGAAAATGGCTATCTCCAAACTTAAGACTACGCCGTATGTTCTTTTTTCGGATTTGAACGATACGACTTCTGAGTAACCAGGAACTTTATTCAATACTATCTTGATCAGATCAAGAAGTGCTTCATCGGATATGGAGTAAGAGCCCAATGAAGAGAAAGTAGGGCGTACCATCGTTCTTTCGATATCAGGGACTACAGGCATTACGCCACGCTCTCTGTCGAAACGCTGACGGAGCTTATTGAGAGGATCCGTGAAGTATCCCGAGAACTCGTGCTTGATCTCCATTGATGGAACAGGAATGGTGTGCATTCCTTCTGTCATACGCGTGTTCCTGGCCTGACGCATCTCCTCCTCGGAACTTACGTCCTCGATCCTTATGAGCATGGACGGCTGATTGAGCCAAAGATTAGTGCAGATCTTTTCGAGCATGGAATCAGAAGTTCCCAGGATCATGAGAGCTGTCGGCATATTCTCGACAAGCGCTCTTCGCATTACCTGAGCTCTTGTGTCATCTGCAAAAAGAGCCTGTCTTACGGATTCGAGTTTAGTCGGAGCCTTTTTGGCTGATGTACCTGCTACGATCCTGCTTCCGTTAATCAGCAGTCCGTCGTCTATAAGATACGAGATATTGTTGGTCCTTGCGACACGAATAGCTCTGGTGCTCTTACCTGTTCCGGAAGGACCCACAAAAGCAACAACTGCAATGGAAGATAATACTTCTCTAGTTGCAGTTTCGCTTGTAAGGATCATATCTGCGGATATGACTTCCTGTTTATGTGAACGGGGATGTGAGTCAGACGTCCTGTCAAAGATCCTGAGAGTGTTTCTAAGCTCAGGAATGAGCACACCATGACGTCCGGTATTCTGACTAACGCCGGTTGAAGTATTCTCAGGTTCTAAGCCTACAGACTTTTCTTGATCGTCTTTCAGAGCCAAAATATCACCTTATCAATCGTCAAGATTATGGAAGACCTCTTGGATATCGTCGTTCTCATCCATCTTATCGAGCATCTTCTCGAACTGCTCGAGCATTGCCGGATCTGTGATCTGAGCATAAGTTACAGGAACCGGTCCGAGACTGCTGTCGAGGAATACATAGCCCTTATCTTCAAGAGCATCTCTTACAGCATAGTAATCCTCAGGAGCGGTTGTGATCTCATAGCATTCATCCTCAGCTGCAAAATCTTCTGCACCGGCATCAAGAGCATCAGACATAACCTGATCCTCATCTTCGTACTCTTCCTTGGAAATTACGATAACTCCCTTATCTTCGAAAAGGAATGATACGCTTCCGGATACACCCATGTTTCCGCCGTGCTTATCGAAAAGGTGACGAACATCACCTGCTGTTCTGTTACGGTTATTTGTAAGAGTCTTAACGATTACGGCAACTCCGCCCGGACCGTAGCCCTCGTAAGTAATCTCCTCGTAATCGTCTCCTTCGCCTGCACCTGCAGCCTTCTTGATAGCTCTTGCGATATTGTCGTTAGGCATATTAGCAGCCTTTGCTTTAGCTACTACATCTTTAAGTCTGGAGTTACCGTCAGGATCAGGGCCGCCTGCTTTAACTGCAACCTGAATCTCCTTTGCGAGCTTGGTAAAGATCGCACCCTTTGCTGCGTCTGAAGCTTCCTTCTTACGCTTGATGTTACTCCATTTGGAATGACCTGACATAAAAACCTCCTAGAAATTAAAAAACTAAAAAACCAACACTTAGATTATCAAAAACTCGATTAATAATAAACCCTATTATATTGAAAACGACAATACCGCAGGTCGATACGATCGCTGAATACTTGTCATACTTTGTATTCTTAAGGATAAGCCTCGGCAGGATAAGGAACAGTACAGCAGCAATGATCGCGTAATCATAGTTGGTAGAAAGTCTGCCAAAATATGCATAGTAGAAAGCATACGGAAGATCAAGCCAGAAATCTGTAGCCGTATATTTTTTTCGAAGTATTTTCGAAAAAAACGCCAGGACGCCGACGATTATCAAAGCAACGGAAACAGCGACCAGGATATAGATCGCAGCCGACAGAAATGTCGAAATGAAGATGGAGCATACGGACAGAACAACAGCCGCACTTCCGGAGAAAACGCAGTAACCGTAATATGATTTCTGCTTGTCATAATAGATCATCATGGATGATACGAGCGAAGCAAGAACCAGCAAAGTTACGCAGTAATAAGCTATCTTAACGAGCCCAACCTTATCAGTCATGTTGAGGATGTCGAGTTGGAAAGAAGTATGCGTGATAGAGAACAAAAGGAATACAAGTCCCGTAAATGATTCGATCTTAATATATCTTGAAGCTACCGGAGCCTTGCAGTAACGGCACTTTCCTCCGAGGAACAGCCAGCTGAATACAGGGACGAGGTCCAGAGCACCGAGCTCATGTCCGCAGCTCATACACATCGAGTGACCTTTTACGATAGTACGACCTTCAGGGATCCTGTAAATAACAACATTCAGAAAACTTCCGATAACTATGCCGAAGAGGGCGGTAACTACTACAAAAAATATAGTCAAGATTGTATAATACGCCATAACCCAAACCTTTCAAAAAACGCTTATCTTAAGTTTTATACAACATATAAACTAAAGATTTCAATATAATATAATAAAATTCAATCACGTACTAGGAAAATATTATTTTATTTTCGGCTATTTTTCAAAAAATCTTGTATTTTTGTGCTTCCTGTTGTATATTTTTCTAAGACACAAGGGCGTATTGTGTCTTGTTTTGGTGCTTTTGTAATACAAAAATAACACAGGTGTTCCGTCAAGGACACTTGAAGCACTTAAAATATATTTATGGACTCGTGTGGTCCTTAAATGGAGGGTTTAATGAAGCGATTAGGTGATATCCTTATTGACAGCGGTTTTATCTCTGCTACAGATCTTTCTGAAGCTTTGAGTGTACAAAAAGAAACCGGTAAACGACTCGGCGAAGTCATCATTGAAATGGGTCTTATGTCTGAGTTTGATATCCTCCGAGCAGTTTCCAGCCAGTACAACTATCCTATTATCGACCTTAACAATATCGAAGTAGATTCCAAGGCTACAGCATTGGTTTCTGAGAAGTATTGTCGTGATAATACGATCGTTCCGATCGGTTTCGATGATGAGAAGCTTGTAGTAGCTATCGATGATCCTCTCAACGTCCTCGTTCAGGATGACCTCCAGTTCATTACCGGCAGAGAGATCGTTCTCATGCTTGCTACAAGAAGTGCAATCGAGAACTGTATCGGCGTTCATTACGGAAAAGAAAGTGCTGAAAAGGCGGCTCAGGAACTTGACCAGGACTTCGGTGAAGACATGATCGAAGGACTTGATTCCGAGATAAGTGAGCAGGTTAACAGTGCTCCTGTAGTTAAGCTCGTTAACTCAATGATCGAGTTTGCTATCAGAGCAGGTTCTTCCGATATTCATATCGAACCGATGGAAGATCGTGTTCGAGTCCGTATCCGTATCGACGGTGTCATGCAGGAGATCATGAGCAACCCGGTAAACGCACGTGATGCTATTACCACGAGAATCAAGATCTTGAGCGGTATGAACATCGCTGAGAAGAGAATCCCTCAGGACGGTCGTATCCAGACGATGATCAACGGCGAAGAGGTCGACATGCGTGTGTCCGTACTTCCTACAATCTACGGAGAAAAGACCGTTATCCGTATTCTTGCTAAGAACGACGGAAACCTTAATCGTAAATATTTGGGTATCAGTGATCACAACAACGCCCTTATTAATAAGATCATTCAGGTTCCACAAGGCATTTGTCTTATTTCGGGACCTACAGGTTCAGGTAAAACAACAACCCTTTATACTCTTCTTTCAGAGAAGAACAAACCAGAAACAAACATTATTACAGTTGAGGACCCGGTCGAGATTAAGATCCCTGGACTTAATCAGGTTCAGGTTAATGCCAAAGCAGGTATGACTTTCGCAAGTGGTCTTCGTTCTATTCTCCGTCAGGACCCTGATATCATCCTCGTCGGAGAGATTCGTGACGGTGAGACAGCCGAGATCGCAATGCGAGCAGCTATCACCGGTCACTTGGTTTTCAGTACAATCCACACCAACGATGCCGTATCCTCTATCAACCGTTTGATCGATATGGGACTTGAGCCTTACATGGTTTGCTCGGCATTGGTAGGTGTTGTATCACAGCGTCTTGTTCGCCGTATTTGTAACAACTGCCGTCAGGCATATGAGCCTACTGAGTACGAGATGAAGAAAGTTCATATCGAACCTGGTCAGAAGTTGTACAAGGGCGAGGGCTGTCCGGATTGTAACGGCTCAGGATACAAGGGTCGTATTGCTATTCATGAAATCGTAGTCATGACCTCAGCTATGAAAACTCTTATTGAAAAGAGGGCAAGTGAGGAAGAGATGCGTAAACTCGCAGTGAAAGAAGGTACGCAGATGCTTGCAGATTCCGCAGCAGCACTTGTTGTTGAAGGTATCACGACGATAGATGAAATGAATAGAGTAGCTTATTCCATTGATGAAAATTAAAGGAGGTATATTGTGGAAGGTTTTACATTAACGATTGAAGCGATCCTTACAGAAGCTGTCAGAAGACAGGCATCCGATACGCACATTACCGTCGGTCTTCCTCCGATGATTCGTGTAAACGGCGATTTGATCCCTATGAGCAATCAGATCTTGACTCAAGCGGATACTGAATATCTTTGTAAGTCAATGATCGACAAATCAAGACAGCAGTACCTTAACGAGAGAGGCGAAATCGACTTCTCCTATGTCGTTAAGGACTACAGTAGATTTAGATGTAACATTTTCAAGCAGAGAGGTTCCTACGCTCTTGCAGCAAGAACTATCACCAACGAGATTCCTACATGTGAAAAGTTGGGTCTGCCGAATCTGTTCAAGGATCTGGCTTTGAAGCCAAGGGGTTTGATTCTTGTAACAGGACCTACGGGTTCAGGTAAGTCAACAACACTCGCTGCTATGATTGGTCATATCAACACATGCAGAAAGTGTCACATTCTTACATTGGAGGAGCCTATCGAGTATCTCCATATGCATGGAGAGGCTATGATCAACCAGAGAGAAGTTCACGAAGATACATTGTCTTTCGCTAACGCTCTTAGAGCAGCTCTCCGTGAGGACCCGGATGTTATCCTCGTAGGTGAGATGCGTGACCTTGATACTATCAGTACAGCAATCACTGCTTCTGAGACAGGTCACTTGGTTATGTCCACACTCCATACTTCCGGTGCAGCTGATACAGTTAACCGTATTATCGACGTATTCCCTCCTCATCAGCAGGATCAGGTACGTGTTCAGCTTGGCGGAAACCTTATCGCAGTTATTTCTCAGACTCTCGTACAGAGAATCGGTGGCGGCCGTGTAGCAGCATTTGAGATCATGATTGCTAACGATGCTATCCGTAACCTTATCCGTGAGGGTAAGACATATCAGATTGACAGTACTATCGCTACAAGCCTTAAAGATGGTATGTGTCCTTTGGATTTCTATTTGGCTGAGCTTGCTAAGCGTGGAGTTATCTCCCGTGAGGTAGCTTACAACAGATGTAGATATCCTGATGATTTGAAGAGATATCTCTCCAATTCTGGCGGATCTAACTCGATCGCAGGCACTTCGCCTCTCTTTGGCGATTTGGATTTCGCTTAAGGATTAGTCAGGAGGTTTTATTGTATGCCAAAATTCAAATACGAAGTAGTAGATGCTAAGGGTAAGATGTCTACCGGCTTTATTGAAGCAGGTAACGTCAACGATGCATCTAGACTTTTGAAAGCTGACGGCAAGTTTATTGCTTCAATCAAGGCTGATACAGGTTCAAGTATATTGAATGCCGAAGTTGGTAGCCCAAGACTTAAGACTAAAGACTTGGTTATCATTTCGAGACAGTTGGCTTCTTTGTTGTCCGCAGGTATTACTATCATCCGTGCTTTGGACATGCTCTATCAGCAGGTTGAGAGTAAGAAAGCAAAGAACTGCGTTGGTGCAATTTATGAGTCTATCCAATCCGGTAAGACTTTGTCAGAAGCTTTTAAGGAACAGAGTGCTGCTTTGCCGAGTATCATGGTAACAATGGTATCTGCAGGTGAGGAGTCAGGTAAGCTTGATGAAGTTATGGCAAGACTTGCTGAGCACTTTGCAAAAGAAGCAAAATTGAAGAACAAGTTGTCTTCAGCATTGGTTTATCCGAAGATCCTCGCATTTGTTACCGCAGCGGTTACTCTTGGTCTTATGATCTTCGTTGTACCTAAGTTGTCAGATACAATCAACGAACTCGGTGGTGAGTTGCCAGGTCTTACAAAGGCCGTAATGAACTTCAGCCATTCTTTGGTTCACTTCTGGTACATTTATGCATTAGTAGTAGCAGCTATCTACATTAGCTTCAAGGTTTGGAAGAAGAGTGAAAACGGATCCATTACCTGGGCTAAGCTCATGTTGAAGATACCGATTGTCGGTAAGTCAACAAAGATGACAGCAGCTGCAAGATTCACAAGAACAATGTCCACCCTTCTCCGAAGCGGTATCAGTGTTCTCCAGGCAGTTGAGATTACCGGAGCAACTCTTGACAATAAGATTCTTGAGAAGAAATTGTATGATGCACGTATAGATATCCGTAAGGGTACTAACCTTTCCAAGGCGATCAGACCTATCAAGGAATTCCCTCCTATGATTTACGCAATGGTTGCTATCGGTGAGGAGTCCGGTACTTTGGATTCTATTTTGGATAAAGCCGCAGACTTCTTCGAAGATGAAGCAGATGCAGCAACAGCAAAGCTTACTTCCGCTATCGAGCCTATCATGATCATCGTCATGGCTGTAGTAGTTGGTACAGTAGTTGGTGCCGTTGGTCTCCCAATCTTCAAGATGGCTTCGTTCATCCACGTATAATCAATAACCGAAAGGAGTTAATATAATGGGTTTTCCAGGATTTGGTAAAGGTGCACAGCAATTAGTTATAGATGCTTCAAGTTCCAACCTCAAAGTAGCTGTCGGTAGCTATAACTATAAGACTGGTGTAGTTAATATCGATAAGGCAGGTATCATTCCACTTGATGCCGAAACAATAAATGATGGTGCTATTTCAGATACTTTCGGTGTTGTTATGGCTCTTAAGCATGCTTTGGCTAAACTTGACATTAATGTAAAGAGCACTATTCTCACAGTTGAGGGCGGTTTCATGCACACTCGTGATCTTGAGCTTCCTTCAGTAAGACCAGAACAGCTTAAGGATATGGTTAAGTATGAGATCCTTGGCCAGAGTTCCAACAGAGATATGATCGTAGAGTATATCGTTTACGGCAAGGTATTGGATGAGGAAACAAAGGCTGAGAAGCTCAAGGTTAGAGCTACAGCTATTCCGATTGAAGTAGCAAACGATTATAAGGAGCTTCTTAAGAATACAGATCTTACTCCTTATGCTTTGGATGTTAATCCAAATGCTATCCGTAAGCTTTTCAACGGCGGAATGATCAATGGTAACGTTAATGTTTCCAATTCAACACTTCTCTTGATCGAGCTTGCTGGTAAGACAACTACAATCACAGTATTGGATAAGGGCTTCCCGGTTCTTTCAAGAAGATTGCAGTTCGGTCACGGTAATATCCGTCAGGTAGCCGAGACAGTTAAGAAGATGCAGGGTGGTGGAGAGAAGCAGTCTTCTCTTGCTCGTCGTTTGAACATTTCAAAGAGTGAAGCAGACATGAGTGTTCCTGTAGAGGATATCGATGTTTGGCATGAGTCACTTTCTGATGAGCCGTCACTCCAGAGTGCTGTAAATGCTTATTTCAAGAGCCTTACAGATGCAGTTTCCAGAACAGCTCAGTTCTCGATTTCAAAGTTCCATGTAGACAGCATCAGCACATGCTTCCTCTATGGTTCCGGTTCTGCTTATAAGAAGATCGATAAAGAACTCTCACGTCAGCTTGGTACTCAGGTTGAAGTATTGAATACATTGAGCACAGTTTCAGGTCCAAAGAACTTCATAATTTCTGAGTTCGTTAACTGCTGCGGTGCTTTGATCCGTGAGTAAGAGGAGGTAAAAAATGGCTAATATAGGCAAAAGAGAATTTGCTAAGAAGGACATGAACTTCTTCTCAGAGTTCGCGGCTTCTTCGCAGGCAGTAGCAAGAATAATGGGCTACATGATCATCGGTGGTATCGTTGTAGCTGCAGTCCTGATCACAGCTTGTGTTGTATTGTTTGTAAGATGGGGTATTTTGAAGGCTGAAGTTAAGAGATATGACGATAAGTTTGAATCTCCAGAATACGCTACTTTGCAGAGCGATGCAGACGCTTTGGCAGCAGAGGCAGCTACTATCAATCAGTACGCTTATGTTATGAACTCAATGATCAAGCAGGTTGATTCTGAGACCGGTGTTGAGTTTGAGGTCATCAGCGAGATTGAGAAGCACATCCCTTCTAACACAATCCTTACATACTATTATATAGATAAGGATAAGGTAGAGATTCAGGGTAGAACACACAGTTACTATTCTATGACTGAGATCGGTCATATGCTCCAGGAGAACGAGTTCTTTACGAATTCTAACTTCCAGGAAGAAAGATATGATCCATCCGAGGATTATTCTGATGAGCAGTTGCTCACTATGTATACCAATGGTGAGTACACATTCCAGTTCATTGGAACTCTCCAGTCCAAGTACACAATTTCTGTAACATATGTAAGTGTTGATAATAAAGTACTTAAGGTTGAACCTTCTGTAATGGTTGATGCAGCTGGCTCACAGACATACAAAGAAGTTAGAGAGATCACTATCGCAGGCAACACATATGATCTTGTTGCTATTTCTCTTAACGGTATGACGGTAAGCGAGGAACAGTTGAACGCTGTATTAGAGTCTGATTCACTTACTGTAAGTGCATACGGCGATATCAACGTACAATTGCAATACACAGTTCGACTTTCAGAAGGGGAGGGCGCATAAATGAGTAATCTTTCTACTAGAGAAAAAGTATTAATCTATTTTGTAATACTCCTGTTGGTTGTAGCTATAGTTTATATTGCAGCAATGAGACCATTGTTAAATGCAATCAGCAGTGCAAAGGCTCAGGTTGCTGAGAGAGAAGCACAGATGCAGTATTATGAGGAGCTTAAGGCTTCAAACAATGCTACAAAGAAGCAGATCGAAGAGTTGGAAAAGACAATTAAGAAGCAGGAAGGCTCTTTGGTAGCTGAGTATGATACAGAGAACATCGTTTCTTATGTATTGAAGACATTGGAAGATAAGGGTTCACCTTATTTGAAGGAAGTTAGGACAGAAGATATCGTATGTCCTGATATCAACTTACCAGATGGAACAATTGCTAATGAGAAGCTTCTCCTTAAGAGAGTAACTGTTAGATATGCTACAACAGATGGATTCACAATCCCTGAGTACAACATGGTTCCTCAGTGGGTTAAGGACGGCGCATATGACCAGGAACTCATCCAGCAGGCAGTAGATGCTATGGGTGATATGACAGATGAGAGATTCGGTAATCTCCAGATGGATGGTTATAAGCAGTTCATCGATGCAATGAAGGAAATCGCTGCAAGTGATTACAAGAGTTGCGTAAGAGTACACAGTATCACTATCGAAGATTCATTCTATGGCTTCATGTTCTTGAATGCAGAGATCGATGTTTATGGTACAGCTCTCGGATCAAGCAGAATCTTGCCTGCTAACGACAAGGATCAGATCAAGATCAGCTATGTTGGTAACGAGAATGTTGACTGTAAGGGTGGTATGATCGGTATCCCGTTGTTGAACTTCAATGCTGATAATACATATTATATGTATCAGAGATCCGGCGAAGGTATCGAGAACTATGTAGACAGACCATACTGTGCTAACTGGTCAAATGCTATGATGGTTGCTATCTTTAATACAAATGGTACATTGTACGAGGATGCATTCGAGAAGATCCCATTCAAGTATGATGGCGAATTGTTCGAGCATGAGCTCTCTGGCCCACAGGCTGAAGGCTTAGGTCAGGAAGAGCAGCAGCCGGCTGAAGACTAATTTCTTCACATTTTGAGTCAATTGCGAAAAAAATGTGAAAAAAGTTCAAAATTGCTATTGCAATTTGAAAAAACCGTGTTATAATCAAATTACAAACTCAATAAAACATTTTTAGGAGGAATTTCTTATGAAAAAGATTTCAAAGTCCAAGAAGGGTTTCACACTCGTAGAGATGGTTCTCGTTATCGCTATTATCGCTATCCTTGCAGTTGCAATGATCGCTGGTATCGCAGCTTACATCAAGTACGCTCAGACAGCTGCTTCTAAGCTTGAGAGCCACAAGTCCGCAACAGAGTCTGTTGTAACAGTTATCAAGTCTTACTTCTAATAACTGATTTCAGACTGAGGTGTGAATTTTGATTAGATGTGGAGGGGGGAGTTTACTTCTCCCTCCATTTTTAGAAATTAATTATTGTAGAAATAATTAGGAAAACGTGATAAAATCGACATGTTAAAAATTCTGATAGTTGGAGGACAGTATGCTTAAATTATCAAAATCAAAAAAAGGTTTTACTTTGCTTGAGATTGTCACAGTTATTGCTATTATCGCAATCTTGGCATCCGTACTGATCTTCGCTGTCAAGAAGTATATCGATGTTACATCACAGGCTAAAGACAAAGCCAGCAGCAAGGTTGCGGCTATGCAGGGTAATAACGCTGTAATGTCTAGCAAAATAAAAACATATGGTTTCTAATGTGGAGGCGTGTATGAAGAATAAGAGTAGTAAAAAAGGATTTACTTTATTGGAAGTAATGCTTGCAATTGCTATTATGGTTGTTGCATCTACTATGATCCTTGAAGGTTTCTTGTCTACATTGGCATATTCGGCAAATACAGCTCTCTATGCTAGACAGGGTGGATACAATCAGAAGCAGATGTATCAGGCTGTTGCTACCAAAGTTGGTAAGAACGGCGATGATGGTTCCAAGTCCCTTACAGATACATACGGAAAGTCTTTCAATGGTACAGCACACGAGATCCAGATGTCTGGTGGTGTTGGTACTGTAAAGTATAGAGTTAATACTTGGAAGTCATCTTATACTATGACAAACAAGGTAAATGGAGAGGCAGGCGTTGATTCAAATACCTCATACAATAGATATGCAGTAACATATTGTTTGCCTAATATCAAGTGTCCTACTTGTGGTAAGTCAGATCACTTGGCTATTAGTGCTAAAACATATAAGTGGATGTGTACAAAGTGTTCCGTTTATGTTGGTGAGACTTCATCATCTTAATGGATAGTGAGTTCAGGAGGATGTCTTTATGACTAGATGCAATAAAAGCAAAAAAGGTTTTACCTTGTTAGAGGTAATGCTGGCCGTAGCAATTATGGCAATGTGTGCCGGCATATTCTTCTCTCTGATCTTGGTAGTCGTTAAGTCTCATACAAACGTAGTTGCTGCTAATGATATGGAAGACTATGCGATACTCAATGCAAGAGCTTTCGAGAACAGCATTATCAACTGCCAGAAGGTTAACGTAAGTGAAACAGGCAGCAAGACCATCAGAATCTTTAAGAATAAGTTGGTTAAGAATAATTCACCACTGTTCAATCTCCAGCAGTACAATATCGTTCCTAGTGGTGATAAGTGGAAAGTTGAGTTCAAGTGCAGAGTTTCTTCCGATGGAACAGTAGATTATGTATTTACTTTGACAGATAATGCAGGAGCTATGCAGGGAATTAACAATTACACATATACATACGAGAACACAGTATATGTTCCACACTGTAAAGAGATTAATGATACCGCTGGAAAGTGGATTACAGAAATCCCTGTAGTTGACTATTAATTTTATAGGTTAATCTGATATACTGATATTGCCTCGCAGAGCGGGGCAATATTTTTTTATATAGGAGATCATCATGAGTATCGTTGTTGGATTGGATGTAGGCGGAAGTACAACGAAGATAGTTGGAATGAAGGATAGAAAGATCGTTGCAAAGTGTGTTGTTAAAGCAAACGATCCGGTCACTTCTGCTTTCGGTGCATTAGGACGACTTATAGATGAGAACGGACTTCAGGTAAGTGACATCGATCAGGTAAATATGACCGGTGTCGGAGCCTCATTTCCGTCAGGATCTTTATTGGGTATTAAAACAAGAATTGTTACTGAGTTTATGGCTACCGGTCTGGGCGGATTATATCTTTCCGGATTATCAAGAGCAGTAGTAGTTTCGATGGGAACAGGTACGGCTTATCTTGATGCAGGCTATGACAGAGTAAGACATATTATCGGTTCCGGTGTCGGTGGAGGAACATTAGTAGGATTATCTAATTCGGTAATTCATGTTGATGACGCAGAGAAATTATCAGAAATGGCAGCTAATGGTGATATCAATAAAGTTGATCTTACCGTAGGAGATATTTCTAAAACTGAGATTCCAGGTCTTTCAATGGATACCACGGCTTCAAATTTCGGAAAGAATAATGATGATCTTTCAAAAGAGGATAAGATTGCAGGAATCATGAATCTCGTATATCAGTCCATAGGAACAATGTCTGTATTGGCGGCCAGAAATGCTGGATTGAATGATATCGTATTGACCGGTCAATTAACGTCAATGCGTCAGTGTAAGGATATGTGCGCGGCGTTCAGTCAGTTGTACAGGCTCAATTTCCTCGTTCCTGAAGATGCAGTCTTCGCTACAGCAGTAGGAAGCTGTATTGTTGAGGAGGAGAATTGATGGAAGAGCAAAAACAGGTCAAGAAGGCCCGTGCTTTTGAATTGGATCTTCTGAGAGGCTTTGCGCTTTTCATGATGATCTTTATGCATTTATCATATGATATCAGGTATATCTTGAAGATAGATGCGTTTGGTTTTCACGAGAAGGAATGGTTTTGGACTTTTATCGAGCCTTTCTTCCTTTGTGTCTTTGTCGGCATATCAGGTATATGCTGCTCTTTTTCGAAAAATAATTTCTTCAGGGGCTTAAAGCTTTTGTGCGTTGCCTTGTTTATCACATTTGCGACATATATTGCCACATATAAGATGGGCATTGAGTGTTTTATCATTTTTAATGTGCTTCACATGCTGGCAGTGAGCATTCTCGTTTATTCGCTGATCTCGTTGATCGAGCAGAAGACGAAAGCATCTCCGAGACTCATGAATGTCCTTATTGCTTTTCTTGGTCTTTATGCAACTCAGGTCGGCATGCAGATCGACAGATTTGAGGGAATGGAGACGAATCTTTTGATCCCGTTCGGTATTACAGGTCCGAATACTCCGTTCATGGGCGATTATATGCCGTTGTTCCCGTGGATCGGTGTTTTCCTTTTGGGAGCGGTCGTGGGAAGAACTTGCTACAGCAGCAAGGAGACGCTTTTTAAGAATGCTCCGGGCATTGTTCATAAGATCTCGAGGCCGTTTGAATTTATGGGAAGACACTCGTTGATCATTTATCTTGTGCATCAGCCTTTGGTCTTAGGTCTTTGCTATGCCATTGAATTTCTGGTGAAGAAGATATGATAAGAGATTTTAAGAGACCTTTTTCGGAAAGACACAGGGTACTGAACGTTATCTTAATGATATTGTTCCCGATCGTTATGGCGGGTCTGATAGCGGCGGTTTACTTTGTTCCGAATTCTCCGCTATATACAAGAAGAGTGGCGAATTATTACTCGGATCATATTTTTCCGAAAGTAGCTTATCTCGGCAATTGTTTCTCGAATATTTTCATGTTCTCGATCACGGAGCTTCTGGCGATAGTTGGAACTATTGCGGGAATCGTGATCGTCGTGTGCTTTATTGTGTGCCTTATCAAGAGCATCATTAAAAAGAGATTTCTCAAGTTCATGTACAGGACGCTGTGCGTGGTCCTGGCGGCTGTTCTTTTGATCTACGGATCGTTCCAGTTGATGCACGGACTTAACTATAAGCGTGATACTTCCGCGAGAAGGCTCGGGCTCGAGACGAAGGAAAGAGATATCGGTGATCTTTATGCGGTGGAGATGTGGGCTTATCAGGGCGCGATAGCGGCTCGGAGCCAGCTGGGTGAAGATTATAACGGCGTATCGCATATGATGACTAGTTTTCCGGAATCGGTATTTCATGCCAATATGCTCATCAATGCGGTCGATGATAAGTTTGATTTCGGTCTGAGCGATACGTTCATCAGATCAAAGCCGGTAATGCTGAGTTCATACTGGAGCTACACGAACATCGTGGGTCTTTATGATCCTGTTTTGGGCGAGTCTAATATCAATGTGGATTATACATGCACGTATGATCTGCCGATAACGATCTGTCATGAGATGATCCATGCCAAGGGCTACGCCAAGGAAGGCGATGCCAATTTCATATCGGTTATCTGCTGTATTATGTCTGACCGTGCGGATTTCAGATACGCAGGTTATTTCTGGATCTTTACGAGTATAGCGAATATTCTGGATAATTATGATCAGTTCGCTTATGATCCGAATTTCAGGATGCTGATCAAAGATATCAATGCCAGCAACCAGTATTGGGATTCCAAGGAGATGAACAAATTGGCCAAGAAGGTGGGCGAAGTTTCCGAGGCGACGAATAATACGTACCTCGAGGCCAACGGCCAGGAGGGCGGAACCGAGACATATACCGTAGACAGCAATATCTATGTGGAGTTCTTCTATAAGTACATCATGCCGGAGATAAGCCAATGATCGAAGTAAGGCTCATAGGACATGACGGATTTTACGGAATCAGCGATGTGCTTCGGCTTTTTTTCGGAAATGTGAAAGAAGATCGCGGGGAGCACCTGGTATTCAGTGAGTCGGAAGATGATCTTCGCATAATAAGCGAAGCAGGCGACCGCGTGGTTACTTATGTAGAAGGTGAGAGGGATTTCTGGGAAAATACCCTCACCGAGCGTTTTCCTGAAAGCATTGAGACAAAGCGCGAGATCAAGCGCCAATTATATTTCCTCTTATCGAAAAAAACCGGCAAGGAGTTCCCGTGGGGAAGTCTTACGGGCATAAGACCGACAGTTGTTGCCAAGGAAGTTGGGACGGGCGAAAAGCTGGTATCCGATTATATGGTAAGGCCTGATAAGGCAAAGCTTTGCATTACGACAAAGGACAACGAGGAAAAGGTGCTCGAGTTGTCAGATGAGGATGCCATGAATGTTTATATCGGTGTGCCGTTCTGTCCTTCAAGGTGCGCCTATTGTTCGTTTGTGTCTGAGGAGATAAGCCACCATCTGGGAAGACTTGGCGAGTACGCGGATGCGCTCAAGGATGAGATAGCTTATGTGGGCCCGAGGATCAGGAAATTGTCTTCGCTTTATGTGGGCGGCGGAACGCCGACTGTTTTCGAGGATGAGGATTTTAGAAAAGTCATGATGGCCATAAAAGATCATATGCCGATCGATAGCAGGACGGAGATCACCGTGGAGGCGGGAAGACCTGATACGATAACGGACGGGAAACTTCTGGCGATGAAGGAGATCGGGGTTCAAAGGATATGCATCAATCCGCAGACTTTGTGTGATGAGACTTTGAGAAGGTTTAACAGGAAGCACACGGTCGCTGAGTTTTACAGTGTTTTCGAGAAGGCAAGGAAGATGGGGTTCGAGATAATCAATACGGACCTGATCGCGGGGCTGGATAAGGAGCCGGAGGAGCTGTTGAGGTCGGTTCAGGGGCTGCTGGAGCTCGGGCCTGAGAATATAACGATCCATACGCTGTACAAAAAGAGGCGCGCGGCGCTGAGCAGGAGTGAGGTCCTGGGCGGCGACGACGGGCTCGACGAGGTGCTCCGAAAGGCTTATGAAATGCTTGAATGCAAGGGATATAAGCCGTATTATATGTACAGGCAAAAAGATACGAGTCACGGACTCGAGAACGTGGGGTTCGCACTTCAGGGTAAGGAGTGCGTCTATAATGTGGCGATGATGACCGACAGGAGAAATGTCATCGCGCTGGGCGCGGGAAGCGTCAGCAAGAGGATCTTCGACGGCGGAAGGTTCGAGAGATTCTCATCCCCGAAGGACGTTCTGATCTATATAAGAGATCACGAGGAAGTGGCGAAGCGAAAAGTCGAATTTTTCGAGAACGGGGTAGAAGATGAAATGTCCGAGATGTAAGACGGTGAATGACAACACCAGGACGATCTGTACCAAGTGCGGATTCTACCTCTATAGGAATGATTCCGATCCAAGGACAAGGATGTCAAAGGAACAGATAGCGGCGATGGATCGTCGTATTGTATGGAATAAAACAAAGACTGTTCTCAAATGGGCTTGGCGAGTTATCGTATTTATTGTTATGATTTACTGGATAATAGTTTTGTTCATGTGGGCCAGTGATTACTTGGGGGTAAGTCTGGGGTAAGATGCCTCAGGAGTGAAAATGGGAAAAGATGAGAAGTTCAGTATAAGCCTCAGGCAGTTCTTGCTTGTTATCCTGATGCTGTCGGTGTGTCTCGTACTTATCGTTATGGGACTTCGCAACATCAAGAGGCAGTTCGGCAAAGTTGAAGGCGAAGTTACGATCGAAGCGGGAAGTCCTATCGATATGTCGCTTTTTACGACTGACCTCGAATACGTGAAGTGCACCACTGATCTTACGGCTCTGGACAATAAGACACCGAACAGTATCTATCTTAGTTTCTGGTGTGACAATATTCCTTATTATAGTGTTCTTAATGTGGTTGATACGATCGCGCCTGAAGCTTCGGTCAAGGATCTGAAGACGGACGTTGATAATGCTCCTGATCTCATGGATTATGTGGTGAGCTACAGCGATATCAATCCGGTGGATATCTCCTTTGCGGTGGAGCCGGATTATACCAAGGGCGGCATTAATGAAGGCAGCGTCAGATTCAGGGATATCGCGGGAAATGAGACCATCCTTCCTGTTAAGCTGGAAGTCATTGATGATTTTGAGGCGCCGAAGATCTTTGGCGTAAAGCCGATCGAGTCGTACGAGAATGATACGATCAAGTACAGGGAAGGTATAAAGCTCGAAGATAACCTTGATACTAATCCTACCCTGACCATCGATAATTCCGCAGTTGATATCACAAAGCCGGGAACTTATAAGGTTAAATATATCGCGACTGACTATACGGGAAACGTAAGGGAAGTTGAGACGGACGTTACTATCCTCGAGAAGCCGGAAGGCTATGTTGAGCCTGAGCTCGTTTATGAGGAAGCGATGAAGATCTATCCGACGATCATAACACCTGACATGACGGATGCGGAAAAGGGCTTCGCGATCTATGACTGGTGTAAGTATAATCTCCACTATATCGGCGAGTCTGATAAGTCCCACTGGACAGCGGGAGCTTATGAAGGTTTTACGACGCTTCGCGGTGACTGCTATACATATGCTGTATGCGCAAAGGCGCTCTTGGACTGTGCAGGGATCGATAACTATCTTATCGAGCGCTGCGATGCCGTAACTACCAGTCATTATTGGAACATGCTGTACGTAGAGGGCAAGTGGTACTTCATGGACTGCAGCAGCACGAATACTCCGATGAATGCTTATCTGCTCACGGGAACTGAGCTTCACGACTTAAGTTATGTTCACGGATTCAGATATAACTACGATCACACGGGTCTTCCGACTCCGAGCGAGGAATCCATTCAGTACAGGATCAACTATTATACCAAGACGATCGATCCTGCGTGAGGAGATATATATGAAACTGGGAATAATTGGCGGGCTGGGCCCGATGGCAACTGTATATTTTATGGAGATGATCACTGAGATGACTCTGGCCCAAAAGGACCAGGACCACATGGAGATGCTGGTCGTAAGTGATCCGAAGACTCCGGACCGCACGGCTTATATATTGGGAGAGAGTTCCGATGATCCGCTTCCGTATATCAACAGGAGCGCAGAGACGCTGGAAAAGATGGGCGCGGACGTGATTGCCATTCCGTGCATCACTGCTCATTGTTTTCACGATAAGCTTTGTAAGAACGTAAATGCGAAGATACTTAATGCAGTTGACGAGACTACGGGAGAACTTAAGAAGGCGGGAGTTAAGAAAGCCGGAATAATGGCGACGGGCGGAACTTTGAGCTGCGAGCTGTTCCAAGAGAGTTTTCGAGAAGAAGGAATAGAACCGGTAGTACCTGACGAAAAGACTCAGGGACTTATCATGAGCATAATCTACGACGATATCAAGGCGGGAAAAGCGCCGTCGGAGGAAAAGTTCAGGACGGTAATGGAGTACTTCGGAAACAAAGGCGCCGAAAAAGTCGTCTTAGGTTGTACAGAGCTTTCTTTGTTAAGGAAGTGCGGACTTAAGTCGGACCTTACCGTGGACGCGATGGAGATACTCGCGAAGGCATCCATAACCGCCTGCGGATACGAGGTCAGAGGAGAATACTTATGAATATGCAGCAAAGAAACGTAATGGAGTACCTGGATAAGATCGTGCTCCAGTATCCGGATAAGGTGGCGTTCTCGAACGAGGACCCGGGTTGCGACCTGACCTTCGAGATGGTCTACGACAGGAGCCGCGCGATAGGAAGCCTTCTTCAGAGCAAGGGCTACTATGCTGAGCCGGTGGTTGTTTTCATGAAGAAACATCCGAATGCCATAAGTGCGTTCTTCGGCTGCGTTTACGGCGGCTGCTACTACGTGCCGATCGACGAGGAGATGCCGAAGTTCAGGACCGAGCTCATCCTTCAGACATTAAATCCGAGAGTCATGATCTGCGATGATGAGACACGTGAGATCGCGCTATCCATGAACTTCGCAGGCGAGATCCTTCTTTATTCGGAGGCGATAAAGGCTGAGATCGACGAGTGCGCGCTTAATAGAATACGAGATAAGCAGATCGATACCGATCCTATCTATATTGTTTTTACATCAGGTTCAACGGGAATCCCTAAGGGAGTCGTGGCCTGCCACAGATCTGTCATCGATTATATCGAGAACCTGTCGGAGGTCTTGGAATTTAACCATGACACGAGATTTGCGAATCAGACGCCGCTATATTTTGACGCGTGCCTGAAGGAACTTTATCCGACCTTGAAATTCGGTGCGACGACAGTCATCGTTCCGAAGTCGCTTTTCATGTTCCCGATCAAGCTCGTGGAGTTCTTGAACGAGCATAAGATCAACACGGTTTGCTGGGTAGTTTCCGCGCTTACCATGATCTCTTCGTTTAAGACTTTCGAGAAGATAAAGCCTGAGTATCTGACAAATATCGCTTTCGGAAGCGAAGTCTTCCCGATAAAGCAATTGAACCTGTGGAAGGAGGCTCTGCCAAACTGTAAGTTCACGAACCTCTACGGACCTACGGAAGCAACGGGCATGTGCTGCTACTTCAAGGTGGACCGCGAGTTCGATCTTAACGAATCAGTTCCGATCGGTGGTCCGTTCAAGAACACCAGGATCCTTCTTCTTAATGAGAAGAACGAGCTCTGTAAAGACGGTGAAGAAGGCGAGATCTGCGTAGTAGGCACATCGCTTACCATCGGATATTATAAGAACTTTGAAAAGACCAATGAGGTGTTCGTACAAAATCCTCTCAATAATATCTATCCTGAACTGATCTACAGGACAGGCGATATCGGTAAGAGGAACGAAAGAGGCGAGCTGCTGTTCGTGTCACGTAAGGACTTCCAGATCAAGCACATGGGTCACAGGATCGAGTTGGGCGAGATCGAGGTCAACGTCAACAACATCGATCAGATCAGGACATGCTGTTGCGTATATGATAAGGAAAAAGATAAAATAAAGCTCTACTACGTAGGCGATATCGAGACCGGTGAGATCATAAGTATCCTCAAGGAAAAACTACCGAGATACATGATCCCGAACAAAGCCGAGAAACTTGACGTTATGCCTTTGACGGCTAACGGAAAGATAGACCGTAAAAAACTTGCTTCTATGTGAAAGGAATGACCAAATGGAAGATTTGATAAAGATACTTAAAGACCTTCATCCTGACGTTGACTTTGATACATGCACAACGCTCATCGATGACAAGATCCTCGACTCATTTGACATCGTAACCGTCATATCCGAGATCAACGAGGAATTCGACGTCGTAATCCCTGCTGAGGAGATCGTTCCTGAGAACTTCAACTCCGCACAGGCCCTCTACGCTCTCATCAAGAAGATCGAGGACGAGGACTGATCAATAGATGATATTTACGTCTGCGCAGTTCATCATATCCGTCATAGTATTGGCGGTTCTTTACTATATTCTTCCGAAAAAAGCCCAGTGGCCGCTCCTTCTGGTCGCGAGCATCGGCTTTTATTATGTCGCGGACAGAAAATACACAGCGCTTAAGACCGATCATTCGTGTCCTCATCTCATTTTTATCCTTGTAACCTTTATAGTCGCGTTCCTTGCCGCGTATCTTATCGGCAGGATCGACCGGAAGACCAAGGAATATATTTCCGCCAACAAAGAGACTATCTCCAAAGAGGAGAAGAAAGCTCTAAAAGCCAAGGCCAAGTCCAAGAAGTGGGCAGTTCTTCTCATAGGACTTATCATCGCTCTCGGACTTCTTTGCGTTACCAAGTACACCAATTTTGTTATCACGAACATCAATTCCTTCCTCAAGGAAGGCTCCAAGATCCGCCACTTCGACATCGTCATCCCGGCCGCGATCTCCTACTACACGTTCCAGACCTGCAGCTACCTGATCGATGTCTACAGGGGCAAGACCGCTCCTCAGAAGAACCCGTTCAAGCTCCTTTTGTTCGTATCGTTCTTCCCTCTGATGGTCCAGGGTCCTATCTGCAGATACGATGACCTCGCGCCGACGCTTTTCGGTGAGCACAAGCTTCAGGAGACCAACATCTCCAAGGGCCTTACCAGAGTCATCTGGGGCTACTTCAAGAAGATGGTCGTCGCGAACCGCATCGCTCCTGCAGTCATTGCGCTTTCCACTGACACCGACACTTACAGGGGTACCTTCGTTTTCGTCGCGATGCTCTTTTACGCGTTCGACCTCTACTGCGACTTCACGGGCGGTATCGACATCA
>CAMYXL010000024.1 GCA_947303255.1 uncultured Clostridia bacterium
CCTGAGCCCAATTCTTGATCTCGTTGACCATCTTACCGTAATCGGCCTTCTGCTCCTTCGGGATCTTGCCCATCTCTTTCATGAGAGATCCGATCTTACCTTCTTTGGAGTCCATGACACTCTTCTTATATTCATAGACACCCTTGGAACTGCTGATCTCTTTCAGATCATTCTCGATCTGACTTCTGATCTCGGATAACTTCTCGTTCATTTCACTAAGTTCCGCCATGTTTTCCTCCTATTATCGTTCGCCTTTGGAATACAAAAATCCCATGGCAACATGTAAATTGCCATGGGACGAATTCGCTTATATATCGCACCTTCGCGGTACCACCCATGTTCGAAAAGCCTTGCTTTCCGCACTTGTTCGCGCCTTTAATGCTGCGCAGGCATCTGCTTAGCCAGTATAACTGTTTTCACAGAACGCTCCAGTGTTGAAATTCATCCAGATACCCCGTGGATCGTGCTTTCAGCCGGTGACACGACTCTCTTTTCCCTGTCATATAAGGACTACTTACGCACCTTCATTGCTTTTATGGATTGTACATATGCCGTTGTTAAAAGTCAAGCAGACAGTGTTTTCGAGAAAATTACAAAGAAAGATACGGATTATAGCGCTTCTCAATGTCTATCTTTGAGGAACCTCCGTGGCCCGGATAGATAGTTATATCATCATCCATATCCTTAAATATCTTGAGGGACGACAGCAATGTCCTGGTGTCACCGCCCGGAAGATCAGACCTTCCGACAGAACCTTCAAACAGCGTATCTCCGGTAAACATGACCTTATCCTCTTCGAAAAGGATACATACCGAACCAGGTGTATGACCCGGAGTCTTTATTATCTTTATGCTCGAAAACACGCTCACAACAAGACTTTCGCCAAGATCACACGTATCGGAAGAAAGCTTCATGGATTCACCAAAACCACGTGAGCAATTAAGAGTTGCATCAGTAAGAAACTCCTTATCCGCATCAGAAAGATAAGCCTTGGCGCCTGTCGAGCTGACCCATTCATCAAGACAAGCACAGTGATCATAATGAGCATGAGTAAGAATTATCGCATCGATACTGATGTTCATGAGCTTACTTCTGACCAAAGGGAATTCAGGAGATACTGAAGGATCGATGATGATCGCGTGTTCACCCGATTTTACGGCATACATATTGGAGCCAAGCGGCCCATAAGGAAAAACAATAACGTCCATAGAGATGATCAGCCCTTGATCCATTCACGCCAGTCGAGGTCACCGCGGTCGATAGCAAGGATCAAAGTCTCTGCCGTAGCGATATTCGTGGCATATGGAATATTGTTCAGGTCGCAGACCTTCAAAAGCTCAGTTGTGCTGTGCAAAGGATCATTACGGCCGTCACGGATATAGATTACACAGTCGATCTCATTATATTCTGCTCTGGAAGCAAGCTGCTCAAAACCGCTCTCATAATCAACTGAAAGACCTGATACTTCGAGGTCTACAGCACTTTTAAGAAGCTTGCCTGTGTTATAAACGGAAATCAACTGATGCTTGGACAGCAAGGGGCGATATGCAATACAAAAGTTAACGAGCAACTCATTTTTACTGTTATCAGCCATCAGAACAATCTTCATGGCGGAAGTCCCCCTTGTTACAAAACTAATATCATTTTACGCAAAATAATATAATTTAGCAACAAATAATTGAAGTAATTATCCCTCAGTGGTGATGACCTCATCTTCTTCATAGCGAGTTTCAGGCAAAGCCAGATCAACTGAATCACCGGTTACAGGCACAGTATCTGTGACAGTAGGATCACCTGTAAGAGGAACGCCGAAATAAGCAGCCAGGAGCTTTTTCGCGATGATGGATGTGGAATTACCCCACTCACCTCTCTCTACAACGAGAGCGATGGCGATCTCAGGATCATCAGCAGGAGCATAACAAACGAAAAGACCGTTGGAATACTCCATTCTTATATCCTCAAAACCTGTCTCAGCAGTACCGGTCTTACAACAGATCGAGATCGGGAAATCTGCGAGGGATTCCTGCGCTGTTCCTTCCCAATCGTTTGTACCTGTTACAACACATCGCATAGCAAAACGAACTGCATCAAGGTTGCTCTGATCGACTTCAAGCGGGATCGAAGGCTTTTGACCTTCATAAAGAATCGTGCCGTCAGGAGCTACAACGTTATTGATAACATAAGGAGTTACAAGCTCTCCTGTAGCAATTGCACTTGTGTATCTGCAAAGCTGAAGGATCGTAAAACAGTTATCGAACTGTCCGATGGCAGACTGAGCAGTATCAGCCGGGAACCATGTTCTGTCATACTCGGATTCATGAAGAAGTCTTTTAGTCTCACGGCTCGCTCTTACACCAACGTCCTCACCAGGAAGGTCGATTCCGGTATATTCGCCGAGACCTAATTTCTCACCCATCGCATCAATATTATCGATACCGGTATCTACACCAAGTCTCATGAAGTAGATATTACAGGATGTAGCTATGGCACTGTTAAGATCCAAAGCTCCGTGACCTGTATCAGGATACTCGAGACATTTAAATGTCCAACCGCCAATATCGATAGGAGATTCACATTTTACCCAGGATGAGTTAGGAGTTATAACGCCTGCCTCAAGGCCTGCGAGAGCCGTACACATCTTAAATGTTGAACCTGGTGCATATCTGGACATGATAGCTCTGTTCCACAAAGGCATGTCTTCACTGGTCATCTCTTCGTATTCGCCGATACCGAGATAATACTTGATCTGAACTTCTGCCTGCTTATCTCCTGACATAGCAAGTACAAAGTCATTAGGGTCATAGTTAGGATATGATCCCATGGCAAGAACGGCACCGGTCTTACAGTTCATGACAACAAAAGCACCTGCGTTAGCTGTCTTATAGCCGGTCTGCCTTTTCTGTTCATCGATCTTAGCATCTTCGATAAACTGCTTAAGAGCTTCGATACCGACTTTCTGAAGATTGGAATCAATAGTCAGGTTAACAGTTGCTCCTGCAACAGGGTTCTCACCATATGTATACGGGAAAAACATGGCATCTGCACCGTCTTCAGTCCATGTTGAATAAGTCGCGATTCCTGCCTGACCGTGAAGATATCTTTCCATCTGAGATTCAACACCGGATTGTCCGACAATATCATTGGCCTGATATCCGAACTTACTTAAGCTCGCCAATGATTCCTGGGAGATATTTCCGACATAACCTACAACATGGCATGACAATTGTGCCTGCGGAGTATAGACACGTCTATAGTCCTCAACACCGATAAGTCCCATGAAATGGTAATTCTGCTCGTTAAGATATCTGATAAGCTCATCCGGAACATCAGTTGCGATCTGAACAGGAGTACCGTTCTGGAACGCCCAATAATCCTGGAAGATCTGATATCTGATCCTGATTATCCTGAATGCCTCATCTTCGCTAAGCTGAGGATCGATATTAAAAAGATATCTCAGATACAGGAAAAAGACCTGAGGATCAGTCTTTACATAGTTATCAGAGTAAGTAACGATGATTCCCTGCGCACTCTCATCAAGATCAAAAAGGTTCCTGTTCGTCTGCCAGAGCCTTATCTTGTCCTCAGGCTGAAGGAATTCAAACGGTCCTATCTTAAAATAATCATCAAGGCCGCTTACAGAGATACAGTTATAGTCATCAAACAGGTAACTGAGCTCAAGACACATTGCATTAAGGTCTTCATCAGACATACCTGCATCAGATATCAAAAGTGAGTTAACTTTTTCGGATGTAGCCAGAACAACTCCGTTGGCATCAAGGATATCACCTCTCGGAGCACTTACCGTAAACATCTTCTGAAGTCCCTTAGTAGATGAAGAAATGGTCTTCTGGTAACCTGAGAACTGCAATGCTGCGGTCATGTATAAGATGATCACGCCCATTACGCAGAAAGCAAAAGCCAGTACAAAGTATCTGTTTGAAAGGAATGTCAAAAACCTTTTGAGGAGACTGTCATCATTGATCTTCTGTTGATCTCGTTTGTCTTCATCGAAAACATACATGCCGTCATCTTTCAGATTGTTAGCCATGAAGAATCAGCCCCCTTTCCCTCTTGAGCGCGAAGCATCGGATTTTGTCCTTTTTTATATGGTCCGACAAATCTCAAGAGTAAGTATATAGGAATCGCAGCAAGAATATTCAGGAAAATCTGAGTAAAGATGGAATCAATAAAAAGTTCCTTAGCTGACAAGTGATAGAGTGTTTTCGAGAATATCCTTGTCCAGATAAAGATAATACCGTGTCCGAATATCTTATAAAGTGCGGTTACACTGATAAGCGTAAGGAGCGCAAAGGCAGGCTTTCTCTTGATCTTGACCGTAAAAACGGAAGCAGAAAAGACTGCCACGGAAAACAAAAGGAATGCGCCGATACCGACTGAAGAAACCACAGAACCGTTAAGACCGAGAATAGCAGGAGCCGTAAAACAATCTCTGAGGATTCCTACGATAAGACCGATAATAATACCGTCCTTAAGGCCAAACATATAGGCAACAAGCACTACAAATACAAACATCAGGTCTGCGATCTGCCCGTTAAGTGATAACTTATCCGGAAACGAAACCTGAAAGCATGTAAGGAACAGAATATAAGCTGAATAAATCGCTATCTTACGGATCAGTTCAACCTTGTTCATCGGCAGTTGAAGTCTCACCTGTTTCTTCCGTGGAGACCTCTTCCTCCTTCTCGTAAGGTACCATGATGAACACATCCTTAAGATCATCTATCTGCGCATAAGGCCTTAAAGTCGCCTTAATATTCAAAGGATCAGAATAATCAACTTCTTCGATCGTACCGATCGGAATACCCTGAGGGAAAAGACCACCGTCACCTGAAGTAACGATCTCATCACCTGGTTCAAGTACAACGTCCTCATCAATACCAGTAACTAAACAAAGTCCCTGACGCTTAAGGGATGCATCACCTGAAATGATGATGACTGCGCCGTTGACTTCGTTAACTTTTCCGTTTACGGTAAATCCTTCGTGAAGAAGCGGAAGAACCTTACTGTCGTTATTGTTTGTCTCAATAACACGACCGATAAGGTTTGACTGGGTATCAACAACCGCATACGAATTCTTGCCGGTAAGTTCGAGTCCGTCGTCCTTACCTGCATCTATTCTGATTACACTGAACCACTCATCTGCTTCACGGGATAAAACGGAAGATCCGAAGATATCATAATCACTGAAGGTATCCTTGATATGAAAAGCATCCTTAAGCTCCTCATATCTGATGATAGCTTCTTCACCCTGCTGAACTTCATGCTGGAGTCTGGCGATTTCTTCGCTCAACTCCTCATTTCTCTTTCTGATGGCAACACCGTCAGTTATGGCAGCCCAATAATCGTCAACCTTAGTTCCAAAACCTTTGATTCCGCTTTGGATAGGGTTGGCGACTGCACGAAGAGGTGTCAGCACCTTATCAAGAGGGCTGTTAGGGATTGCTCCGAGGATAATTATCGCAACAAGAAATACTGCCACTAAGGCAATGATAAACCATTTATTAGCAAACAGTCTTCGCACGATAACTCCCCTTTATAAAGAGCTTAAGCGTTCTTGCCGCAGCACTTCTTATATTTCTTACCAGAACCGCATGGACATGGGTCATTACGGCCGATCTTCTCAGAACGAACAGTATTAGCTTCTCTGTACTCGAAAGAGATCTTGTCTCTCTGCTCAACCGTAAGAACATTGCTCCAGGATGGAAGCTTGTAAAGCCACTCAGCCTTAGCATCTCTCATGTTGTAATAAAGCTTCTCAAAATCGATATCCAAAGCGATATCTGTGTCATCTTCAACATTCTCAACATCAATGTCCTTGTTAAGGCTTGTCTTGATACCGTCGAGGAAGCCTACGAAGATATCCATGTTGGACTTACCGAAGTTAAGCTTCTCACAAAGCTCAGAAGCCTTACCTGTTACAAGACCCTGATACTCAGGATAAGCCTTGAGGATCGCATCGTAAGCGTTCTTCTCAAGAACGAAGTAAAGATTCATATATTGTGTATATTTCTGCTGATCTGTCTCTTTCTCAGATCTCTCAATCCATGTCTCGTAATAACTCATAATTAATTCCTCCGTATATTAAAGCTTGGAAGCAACTGCCTTAAGGAAGTCTTCCGTATTAACGACATTCTTTACCGGAATATCGATAAGATTCTTAAGATCGCCTGTTATTGTGCCCTCTTCGATAGTCTCGATGGAAACCTTCTCGAGCTTATCAGCAAAAGCCTCAAGATCAGCAAGACCGTCAAGCTGAGCTCTCTTACGAAGAGCACCGGTCCATGCGAACAATGTAGCCATAGGGTTAGTTGATGTAGCTTCACCCTTAAGATACTTGTAGTAGTGTCTTGTAACTGTACCGTGAGCAGCCTCGTACTCGTACTTACCGTCAGGTGAAACGAGAACGGATGTCATCATAGCAAGAGAACCGTTAGCGGATGCGAGCATATCACTCATTACGTCACCGTCATAGTTCTTACAAGCCCAGAGGATTCCGCCTTCGCACTTCATGATACGTGCAACTGCATCATCGATAAGTGTGTAGAAGTATTCGATACCGGCTGCTTCGAACTTATCCTTGAACTCATTCTCGAAGATCTCAGCGAAGATATCCTTAAATCTGTGATCATATGTCTTAGAGATAGTATCCTTTGTTGCAAACCACAGGGACTGCTTTGTATCAAGTGCATATGTAAAACAGGAGCGAGCAAATGCTGAAATGGACTTGTCGGTATTATGCATTCCCAAAACAACACCGGAATCCTTGAAGTTGAAGATCTCCTGCTTCTTTGTGCTTCCGTCAGGATATGTAACAAGAAGCTCAACCTTAGCTGCACCGTCGATCTTCATCTCGGAATCTCTATATACATCACCGTATGCATGACGAGCGATAGTGATAGGCTTCTTCCATGTGGAAACAAGAGGATCAATACCTTTTACCATGATAGGTGATCTGAATACTGTACCGTCAAGGATGGCACGGATAGTTCCGTTAGGGCTCTTCCACATCTGCTTAAGGTCGTATTCTTCCATACGCTGAGCATTTGGAGTGATAGTAGCGCACTTAACTGCTACTCCGAGTTCCTTAGTCCTGTTAGCTGAATCTATAGTAACCTGATCGTCTGTAGCATTTCTGTTTACGAGACCCAAGTCAAAGTACTCTGTCTTAAGGTCTACGAAAGGAAGGATAACGATATCCTTTATCTGCTTCCAGATGATCCTTGTCATCTCATCGCCGTCCATCTCAACAAGCGGCGTAGTCATTTTTATCTTATCCAATGTTTGCTCCTCCGTGATTAACTGTTTAACTAATGTATTTTAAGTTAAGTGTATTGATTTATCAAGTCAGACTCTTACAGGCCAGCACCAGTATGATCTCCAGGGATTGCCTTCCGTCCATCTTACCGAGTCTTCCCTCATATTCGGTCTTGGCACATACTGACAAGAGGTACAAAAGTTTCTCCATCTCGAACTTAGGAGCCTGCTTTGCAAGTTTTTTGGCTGTATAAGGCTTTGCTCCAAGCCTTTCAACGATCTTTGACTCAGTCTTAAGTTCCTTGGCACAGATCAACTGTCTGATATGGTTTGCAAGACTATACTTGATTCGCTCAACAGGTTCCTTCTGGTTAAGCATGTTATCAAGAGTAAGGAGCACCTTCGAACAGTTGCCCTCGCTGATACCATCCAAGATATCGAATATTCTTCCGGAAATATCAGGAGCACACAAAGTATCGATAACGTTATAGTCGACGTGAGTGATACCTTTTTCCCTGCAGTAGAGAACGATCTTAGTAACTTCTGAAGCTATCGCTCTCATGGACTTGTCGGTCCTGTTGATAAGACTGTCGCTGGCGTCATTATCTATCGTGATATTGCTCCTTCTCAGGTTTGTACGGAGCTTTTCTTCAATATCATATTCCTTAAGGATAGGACAATCACAGCAATACCCGTTCTTCTCGAAAACACCAAACAACTGCTTTTTCCTCTTATCGATCTTATCGTCCCAGAAAATGAGCAAAGTAGTATCAGGAATAGTAGCTACAAACTCAGTGAATGTGTCAGCCAGATCTTTTTTAGGGTCAGCAGCTGAGAAAATACCTGAGTTACGGACAACAACGATCCTTTTTTCCGACATCCACGGCGGAAGCATTACATTCTCATCGATCTTATCAAGATCAAAGCCCTTGGATTCAAAGTTGATCTTAACGAAATCCATCTGCTCGGAGCCTTCTGCCAGATACTGTTTCTTGATGGCATTTACGGCATACTCACAGTAGTAATCTTCTTCGCCCGAGAGCAAAAGAAGACTATTCAGCTTTTTCTCACTGATCAAAGACTTGAGATTATCGAAACTTACGATATGCGAAGCCATTATTACTCCTTAAAACAGTTGATCTCGTATTTATCCTTTTGAATTTTAACAATAATCGCTCCGTTTTTCGAGGTCAAAAATACATTTGCCTCTACTTTTTCCAATCTCTCCATAGTCTCGGGTGCCGGATGACCATATACGTTATATTCAGCCACGGAAACCACTGCTACCTCAGGACTAACGGAAGATAAAAACTCTGAACTTGATGACGTTTTGCTTCCGTGATGAGCGACTTTAAGGATATCGCAATCACTTACCAGACCGCTATTAACCATTACCCTTTCCGACTCTTCATCAATATCTCCGGTCATCATGATATCTACCCCGTTTATCATAAGAACTCCTACAACACTTTCGGGATTTCCTCCGTTATACGTTGTTCCCACCGGCCAAAGCACCTGAAATTCGATATCTCCGACCTTAATCCCGTTTCCGGAGCCTATGGTACCGTAAATATCAGAATGTGACGTTACGATCTTATCGACTCTTCCCTGTTCTTCCAGATATCTGATACCTCCAATGTGATCCTCATCCAGATGAGTAGCTATAGCAAGGTCTATCGTTTGGATCTGGTAGTAATCCAGAACACCCGGAAGCACACTGCTTCCCTCCTCATAAGTTCCACCGTCGATCAGCAATGTGTCATTACCGGAGATAATAAGACAACTGTCTCCCTGACCGACATCCAAAAATATAACTTTCTTATCAAAGTCCAAAGCCGGAGACATCATCAGCAATATGACGATCACAGTACCTGAAACAGTTGATACGACAATCTTTCTTTTCTTGAAAAGGAATACAGCAATCAAACAGGCCACCAGGATAAAACATGTAATCTTATTTCCCCTCAGAAGAATCGAATCAAAATAGCAGTCTTCTCCAATATCCATCAGCATTACGGTAATTCTCGAAAACATTATCGTCGGATATAGCATGTACGGACTTATAAAAGACAGAAGAAGTCCAGGAAGGAAAAACAGGCAAACCATCTGAACAGTAAGGACCGAAAGTGCCATAACCGCAAAGGAACTAAACCCTATAGATAGGCCGTTCATCAAGAAATACGGAAGCATAACAGCTCTCGATGCCAAAGAACAGGATATAACCGATGAGCCTGTCTTACCCTTGATCGGTTCGGATACAAGATACATGCCAAGTCCCGCTCCAAAACTCATTTGAAAGCTTAAAGTCCTGCAGCAGAACGGGTCTGAGATCATCATCAGCAAAGCAGAAAAACTCATTCCTGATAATCGGTCCTTACCGCTTAGAAGGCACATACTCATGAAAGCCGCTCTGGTAACAGATTCGGTCCACCCGGTCAAAAAACCTATAGTTATCACGAAAACACCCTGTATCAGGACTTTCCTTCTATAAGGCATATCCTTAACAGCATATGAAATTATCAGGATAAAAGACGAGAAATGAGTTCCCGACACAGCCAACAGATGGGAACATCCCGAAAGATCAAATGCTCTTCTAACATCATCTCCGATCATGAAAGTATCTCCGAGGCACAACGCAGAAACTATTGCCAGATCGTCCTCAGACATAGTATTTCGCAGTTTATCAGCTATAAGATCCCGAACAAAATACCTGAAATGATGGATTCCCGTACCTACTTTGGACTGTGATCTCTCCTTTATATCTTCCACCATAAGGATGTATCTTATCCCTTTTCGAAAAAGATAGTCCTGATAATCATATTCCCCCGGATTAGAGGGCTTTTCCGCTTCAAAAAGCGATGCGTAGACTTTTAGTCTGTCTCCGGGATTAAGTTGTTCATCGCATATAACCCTGACCTTACCGATATCATCAACTCTTCCATAGCAGGTATTCTTGCCTGAAACACCTGATGTAACGCTTGTTATAAGAACTTCATACTCACCTTCTGTCCTGTCCGTTGTTTTGATGAGGTATCCGCCAAACAAACACATGAAAACAATAAGAAGGACCGCAGGAATGATAAGTGGGCGCAAAGCCAGTTTTCTCAGGTATTCTCGGAGTCTCTTTTCCATATTTGACCGCCTTTTTTTCAACTATAAAAAAATTTATGTAGAAAAAAAACGACGAAATGACGACAAATTCTGACAAAAAGCGACAAAGCCCATCAATCAAAAGAAACTCTCGTTACGATATAATTAGCATAGACTGATTGTGGGGGAAACTATGGCCGTTAATTTCAGAAACACTGTTTTCTATGGAATAGCTTCAGACATCAAAGCATGTCCACCTCAAGATATGCCCGAGATCGTATTCTCAGGCAAATCAAATGTCGGCAAATCTTCCCTCGTTAATGCTCTCTCGGACAACAGAAAACTTGCAAGAGTATCCCAAACGCCTGGTAAAACACAGGCTGTTGTTTACTTTAACGTTGATCGTAAGCTTTACATAGCTGATCTTCCGGGATACGGATATGCAAAAACGTCCAAAGAGAAAAAGGAAAAGTTTTCCAAATTGGCTGAAGATTACTTTACTTGCGGAAGAAAGATCGATCTTGTCCTTCATCTTATGGACATCAGACACAACCCTTCTGCTGATGATGTCGGAATGCTTGAATTTCTTAATAATTCCGACCTCAATTACTTCGTAGTCTTCACTAAATGCGACAAGTTCAGCAGACAGCAGTTGATGAAAAGACTGAACGAATTGTCCAAAGAGCTTAATTTCAGCGATGATGCAGTTGTCTTTGCTGTTTCATCCGAAAAAAAGACAGGTCTTGATGACTTGAGAACTGCAATTGAAGAACATCTTTTCGGTTGATTTACGACCGATGTTTGTTATATTAAAAATAGAGATTTTAAGGAGTGCGAGATAAAGTGCTTAGTAACGAGACTTCAGACTCTACATACAATGAGCTTCGTCTAGAGCCGTTCGGTCCAATCGGCATTATTTCGCATACTGCCAACGAAGAATTCGTAAACATGGTCAACAACGTTCTTTACGAGAAGCGTTTGGCACGATATAACAACAATTCCAATCCATTCGTTACAAATCCGGGTTATTTAAGGACCAACTATATCTTTGATGCTGAACTCGTACGTTTTTCCACAGGCGAAGGTAAATTCCAGCTTGCAGAAAGTACAAGAGGACACGATATCTACATCATTACTGATGTTCTCTCATATAATCAGGAAACTCCTCTTTCAGGAAATGATCACAGATTATCACCTGACGATCACTACAGAGATCTTTTGAGGATCATCTCCACTTGCGCAGGTAAAGCTCGAAGGATCAACGTAATCATGCCTTTCATGTATGAAGGTATCCAGATGCACAGAACTTCTAATCTTGATGAGTCCTTGGATTGCGCTGCCGCTTTAAGACAGCTCTATTCACTTGGTGTATCTAACGTTGTTGTTTTCGATCCGCATGATACAAGGATCGATAATGCTACTCCTCTTCTCGGAATCGAGAAGCCGAAGTCGGCATATAAGATCATTTCAACTATTATCTCAAAATTCGGTTCGATCAGACTTAAGCCTGAAAGCTGCATGGTCGTAAGCCCTGATGAAACAGGTATCGGAAGAGCCGAGTTTTATGCTTCTATGCTCAATATCCCTCTGGGCGTGTTCTACAGAGACCGCGATTATGCGAATTTCCAGTATGAGCAGCCTCCTGTTAAAGAATATAAGTTTATCGGAACTGAAGTATCAGGTAAGGATGTCCTTCTTATCGACGATATGATCAAGACCGGTAACACAATGCTGACAACTGCTTCTATCTTGAAAGAGAAAGGTGCACGTGACATTTACTACATCGCTCCATTCGGAATGTTTACCAACGGATTTGATGAGTTTGACAAGGCCTTTGAAGACGGTCTTATCAAAGCAGTTGTCTGCACTAACCTTATCTACAGACCGCAGGAACTTCTCGACAAGCCTTGGTATGTAGATGTAAACATGACGCCGTACGTTGCAAGGATCATTGATGCTCTCAACGTCGACGAGTCTGTAAGTAAGCTTATCAACTCCACTTCCAGGATCAGAGAATTCCTGGATCAGATCCGTTTTGATGAGTTTATCGAAGACGTTATCTACTAAGCTTTATCCCCTTTTCGAAGGGTTAAAGATATAAAAATGCGACAATTATTTATGAAAGGCAAAGGTGAAGTATGATCTCAGTTCCAAACGATGAGAAATCCTATTCCCGTTATAACCAATACGGAGACAACCCGATGGCTCCTGTTGGTCCGATCGGTCTTATACCGCTCAAAGGAAGTGTGGATTTCACTGAAAAAGTCAATTACTACCTTAACAAGAGACGTTCGGAATATCAGCAGGAGGCTATCGTTTCCAAGTATCCGGGTTTCTTCAGAAATGACTACAGGATCCAGGTAGACAACGCCAGATTCTCTTCCGGTGAAGGTAAAGCCGTAGTTATGAACTCAGTTCGTGGTCATGATCTTTTTATCGTAAGTGACGTAATGAACTACTCCTGCACATATAAGATGTTCGGTCAGGACAACAGAATGAGCCCTGACGATCACTATCAGGATCTTAAGCGTGTTATCCTCGCCTGCTCAGGTAAGGCTCGTCGTATCAACGTCATCATGCCTTTCCTTTATGAGTCCAGACAGCACAAGAGAAACTCCCGTGAGTCCCTCGATTGCGCTTTCGCTCTCGAAGAACTCTATAACCTCGGAGTAGCAAACATCATCACATTCGATGCACACGACGAGCGTGTTTCTAATGCTATCCCGCTTTCAGGTTTTGAGAGCTTACCAGCTACATACCAGATCATCAAAGAGATGTACCGTCAGATCCCTGACTTGAGCTTCTCCAACGGTAAGTTCATGATCATCTCCCCTGATGAAGGCGGTATCTCCAGAGCTATGTACTTCGCATCCATCCTTGGTGTTCCTCTCGGAACATTCTACAAGAGACGTGACTATACAAAGGTCGTAAACGGCAGAAACCCTATCATCGCTCACGAGTTCCTCGGTGATTCTGTTCAGGATATGGATATCCTTATCGTTGATGATATGATCTCCTCCGGTGATTCAATGCTCGACATCGCTAGAGAGATGAAGGACAGAGGTGCCAGAAACGTTTACTGTGCAGTTACTTTCGGTCTCTTCACAGAAGGTATCGACCACTTCTCCAAGGCTTACGAGGAAGGAATCATCAATAAGGTCTTTGCTACAAACCTCGTATACAGAAGACCTGAACTTCTAGAAGCACCTTGGTTCGCAGATGTTAACATGAGTAAATTTGTCGCATTGCTTATAGATGCCATCAACCATGACTCTTCCCTGTCTAATCTCATCAATCCAACAGAGAAGATCAAGAAGCTCCTTCGCGAAAAGGGCGAAAAGATCGAAGGCATCAACAACTGATATCATATTCTTTGAATATACAAAGAGCGGTACGGAAAACTGTGCCGCTCTTTTCTATGCACTTTAATAAGGACATAATCCAAACGAACTATTTAAATAATTCTATCTAATGATATTATATTAAAAGTATTATTTAAGAGGTAAACATGGCACAGCAGAAAAAGACAACAGCTAAGAAGAAGCCGGCACCTAAAACAGTCGCCAAACCAAAGACTCCAGCTCCTAAGCAGGCTGAGCCTAAGAGCACGGCTGTTGACTATTTTCACGCTTTTTCGAAAAGCAAATTCTTTAAACCTGTTGTTGCCGTACTTATCGTACTTGTAGTTATCGGCCTGGATCTTCTTATTTCTTGGAACAATTATGACAGGTTCTTCAAGATGCTCGGCATAGAGATCCTTATCACAGCCGTAATCCTCGTGCTCAAGCTGGCTTTATCTTCTAATAAGCCTGATACTAAGGTAAACAAGGAAAACGAAGAATATGCCCCTTGACGGAATTACCTGTAAGCTTCTGGCCGACGAACTTAATAGCGATCTTCAGGGCACAAGGATAGACAAGATCTTCCAGCCTGACAAATATACGCTCTTTTTCCATATAAGGACCTCGTCCGGCAACAAAAAACTCCTGATATCTTATGATCCGACATCCCAGAGGATTCATTTTACCGACACCAACAGGGAAAATCCTATGATGCCGCCTTCTTTTTGTATGCTTCTTCGAAAATACATGCAGGGCGCCAAGATATCCGGCATCACCTGCCCAGATTATGAGCGTATAATCGAGATCTCTTTCCTTACGATCGATGAACTTCACGACACCAAGAGCATGCGTCTCATCATCGAACTTATGGGTAGATACAGCAACCTTATCCTTGTAAACGCTCAAAACAGGATCATCGACAGTGCCATCCACGTTGACTTCAGCATAAGCCGAGTCCGTGAGGTCATGCCTGCCAGAACTTATGAATACCCGCCTTCACAGGACAAGTTCAATATTGATAAGACACTCGAGATCTTAAGGGACAACAAACTGCCTATAATGGAAAGTGAACTCGGAAGACCTATCAACAAGGCTCTTCTCAATTCCATCAAAGGCCTTTCTCCGCTTCTGGTCAATCAGATCATCGATGCTTCAGGCCTCGATGACAAAGTTCCTGCAAAAAATCTGTCAGAAGAAGAGATCGGTTCACTTATAAATGAACTTACAAGATTCTGTTCTTCCGTAGCTGATAAGACCTCAGGACTACAGTTTCTGCGAGCTTAAGGGCTATGAAGATGTTAAGGTCCGTTCGTCGATCTCAGAAGTCATAGACGAATACTATGTTTCCAAGTTGTCCAATATCGATTTTGAGAACAAAAGAAGTTCCCTTCTTTCCATCGTTAATAACGCTCTCGTTCACGCTACCAAGAAATACGAGATCCACAAAGAAGATTACGATGAAGGTCAGATGGCTGAGGAATATAAGCAGAAAGGCGATATCATCCTCTGCTATGCCTATATGATCAAGGACAAAGATGATCATATCATTTGTAAGAATATCTATGATGAGTTGGAACGTGACATAAATATCGCTTTGAACCCTGCTTTGAATGCTTCTGATAATGCTCAGGAGTATTTCAAGCGTTTTCGAAAAGCAAAGAGAAAGGCCGAACTTTCCAAGGAATACATCAAGGATGACAAGCTAGCCATCGACTACTTAAGATCACTTAAGACCGCCATTAACGCAGCAACTACCCGCGAGGATATCGAAGCCTGCGAAGATGAAGTAAGAAGTGAGATCGTCAAGGAATCATCAGCAAAAAAGGTTATCGTGAATAACGGTGACCCTAATAAGACAGTCGGAAGGTCAAAGTCCGGAAAGGCTTCTTCCCGTGCACTTCGTAATGCTGCCAAGATCGCAGCAGCAAAAAAAGGACCGTCCAAGAACAAGGCTAAGACCGAAAGGCCGTCATCTTACAGAAGATTCTTTACATCTGACGGATATGAGTGTTTCTGCGGAAGAAACAACATTCAAAATGACCGTCTGACTTTTGGTGTAGCCGAGAAAGATGACTGGTGGTTCCATATCAAGGATATGCCTGGAACACACGTAATACTTAAATCTCATCCGGGAGAAGAATTCCCTTCTGATGCCGCAGTTATAGAAGCAGCTCAGGCAGCAGCTTTCTATTCAAGATCCACTGTTATCGAGGAACATCAGGGTCAAGGAACGGGAAACATCAAAGTTGAGATCGACTACTGCCCTGTATCACACGTAAAAAAGATCCCTAAATCAAAGCCGGGAATGGTTATTTACGAGCAGTACTATTCAATAGTGGTAGATGCTGTAGAGCCTAAGTCATGCTCTTAAGGATCTTCTCCTTAAAGTCGGATTCATCCAAAGAAAATATGCAGCCACAGTATTTCTGCCTGTAAAGGCCGATATCTCTGGCCATATTCTGACCTTCTCTGAATCCTTCTCGAAAATCATAGTAATAGAACTCAACACCGTACTTCTCAGCCTTCTTCTTGCATGATTCGATAATAGCTTCATGCTGCTGATAAGGACTTACAAGAAGCGTTGTGGAAAAAGCGCTGTATCCGTTCTCCTTAGCATACTTTGCAGTCATATCCATGCGCATGTCATAGCACATAAGACAACGGGATGAAAACTCATCAAGATATGATTTTGACTTCCAATAATCCTCCATGCAGACGCCTTCTTCATGAAGCTTTACTCCATAATGTTCAGCAGCAAGCCTAAGGTTTACAAGCCTTCTGTTCCACTCATACTCAGGATGGATATTGGGATTAAACCACAGCATATCGTAAGAGATATTATCTGATTGAAGGACCTTCTGCGGATACATTGAACAAGGGCCGCAGCAGGCGTGCAAAAGGAGCTCCATATCACTCACCTGCTATTGTAGTCTTCTCGAGGAATCCCTGTGGAACAGGCTGTCCCAAATGCTCGAAAGCACGCTTTGTAAGAACTCTTCCACGTGGTGTCTTAGCTATGAAACCATTCTGAAGAAGGAACGGCTCATATACATCTTCGATAGTAATAGGATCTTCTCCTGTGCAGGCAGCCAAAGTATCAAGACCTACAGGACCTCCGCCAAATACATCGCAGATAGTCATAAGGATCCTTCTGTCTATTGAATCAAGACCGATGGCATCAATATCTAATGCTTTGAGGCCATAATCGGATACTTCCTTATCGATAACGTCCTTTTCAAGGAACGATGCGTAGTCACGCATTCTCTTAAGAAGTCTTATCGCGATACGAGGTGTACCTCTTGATCTGGACGCTATATTACGAAGACCGTCTTCAGATATCTCAATGCCGAGAAGCTGAGCATCTCTTCTAAGAATATCCATAAGCTCGTTTGTCTCATAAAGTTCAAGTCTGTGGATCATTCCGAATCTGTCGCGAAGCGGAGCAGAAAGCATTCCGGCTCTTGTAGTAGCTCCGACAAGAGTAAACTTAGGAAGGTCAAGACGAACGGATCTGGCTGACGGGCCTTTACCGATCATAAGGTCGAGGCAGTAATCTTCCATTGCAGGATACAAGACTTCTTCAACGCTTCTGTTAAGTCTGTGTATCTCATCGATAAAGAGAACTTCATTCTCATTAAGATTCGTAAGGATCGCAGCAAGGTCACCCGCCTTTTCAATCGATGGTCCGGTTGTAATATGAAGGCCGACGCCCATCTCAGAAGCGATAATACCTGCAAGAGTTGTCTTACCAAGACCAGGAGGACCGTAAAGAAGAACGTGGTCTAAAGCTTCTCCACGCTTCTTTGCAGCAGAGATAAAGATCCTGAGATTGTTTTTAACCTTCTCCTGACCACTGTATTCATCAAGAGTTATCGGACGGAGATTCTTCTCATCTCTGTCATCAAACTGCTTCTGTCGTCCTATGATGCGATCTTCTTCGCCGAAATCACCGAAATTATTGAAATCCATAAATCATTACCTGACCATCTTCTTAAGTGAATTCTTGATAAGTACCTGAAGCTCGATTCCGTCTTCGTAGGAAGATGAAACAGCCTGGCGGGAATCTTCTTCCTTATAACCCAAAACCATAAGTGCATTAACAGCATCTTCGAAAAGTGAAGGATCCGAAGAAAAAAGCTCTGCAGATGTAACAGCAGACTTCGAAGAAGATGAACCCATCTTCTTAAACTTGTCCCTAAGTTCAAGGATGATCCTTTCTGCTGTCTTTTTGCCAAGACCCTTAACATTAGTCAAAGCCTTAACATCACTGTTCATAACAGCCATAGCAAGCTTATCAGGCTTGATCTGAGAACAAACAGACATGGCACTCTTAGGACCAACGGAACTAACTGTAATAAGAAGCAGGAACATATCTTTTTCTTCCTGAGAAGTAAATCCGAAAAGGGAGATATCATCTTCCTTAACGCTCTGATAAACGTAAACGGTAACTTCTTCACCGCAAGGACCGAATTCGGAAGAAAGGATAAAAGGACAGATTATCTCATATCCTATTCCGTTATTCTCGACCACGATGGTCTCATCATATCTCTTTGTAAGAGTTCCTTTTATATACGCATACATAAATAATTACCTCATCAGAAAAATTCTCTTTTGCCGTATCGGCCGTATTGATATCCGGAAACTGCACGTTCAGCAAATCCGACACCTGTATTTGCAAGGCAGATAGCAACCGCAAGTCCGTCGCAGGCATCATCAGGCTTTGGCATTTCTTTAAGACCCAAAAGTCTTACTACCATCTGTGAAACCTGATTCTTATCTGCTTTACCGTAACCCGTAACTGCAAGCTTAATCTGACCCGGAGTAAATTCATAGACAGGGATATTGGCTCTTGCTGCCTCAACAATAACAACTCCTCTGGCCTGCGCCGTACCGATTGCTGTTGTCTTATTGTGTCCCAGGAACAATTCCTCTACTGCCATATAGTTAGGCTTATAAAATTCCAAAAGAACCGCGATCCTTGTATTGATCGCCAAAAGTCTTTCCGAAAACTCGACATTCGGTTTTGTGGAGATTACTCCGCAATCGAGCATGGTCAATTTATTTCCTACCTTCTCGATCACTCCGTATCCTGTTATCGCATAACCAGGATCTATGCCGATGTATATCTCTTTTGCAGGTGCCATTCAAACCTCTTCAAACATTTGTTCTTTTGAATTATACACATCTTATCCTTTTTTAGCAACAAACATCCAAAACCACTTTGACTTCTTCAGGCTTCTCATCTGAATATTCAAAAGCATCAAATGCCAGTTCAGCGGCTTTCTCGAGCCTGTCTTCGTCAATAACTGCTTCTTTGCCCTTATAGAGAGTACAGATCGCATCGCCCTTTTTGACCTTGTCGCCGATCTTCTTATAGATACAGATTCCGGCACCGTAATCAAGCTCATCTGTCTTTTGAAGTCTGCCTGCTCCAAGTTCTACAGAAGCATTACCGATCATGTCAGCTTTAACCTTGGTTATATAGCCGTCACAAGGAGCTGTAAGACGCATTACTTCGGCAGGATAGTCCTTATATATCGGTGAACCTGTCGAATGTATAAGGCCGCCCTGACCGATTATGAGCTTATCGTAGTATTCCATAGCTGTGCCGTCACTGAGTCTTGTCTTACAGATATCCTTGATCTCCTCTATACTGAGATCTTTCTCCTTGGCATCTGACAGTTTGATCATATGAGCAGCAAGAGTAGTTACAGCCTCAACAAGATCAGGCTCTCCGTTACCCTGCAAGACTTCAAAGACTTCCATCATCTCAAGGACATTACCGATATTTCTTCCGAGAGGTTCATCCATTGACGTGATAACACATACGACTTCCCTGCCTGCGAGTTTACCGATGGATATCATGGCCTTGGAAAGTTCTCTTGCCTGATCAATATCCTTCATAAAAGCACCTTCACCGCAGGTAACATCAAGAACAATGGCGTTAGCTCCGCCTGCGATCTTCTTGCTCATGATACTGGATGCTATAAGAGGAATTGAATCAACTGTAGACGTAACATCTCTTAAGCTATAAAGGATCTTGTCGGCAGGTGCCAGATCAGGAGTCTGACCTGAGATAACCATTCCGTTGCTCTCGATAAGCTTTGGAAAATCTGCTGCATCAACATTAACATTAAATCCTTCTATAGATTCAAATTTATCTACCGTACCGCCTGTAAAGCCCAGACCTCTTCCAGAAAGCTTAACGGTCTTTATTCCAAAAGAAGCAACCAAAGGAAGGATCAAAGGAGTGCACTTATCTCCTACACCACCTGTACTATGCTTATCAACGGCTTTACAGCCTAAGTATGAAAGATCATTGATCTTACCTGAGTTTGCCATCTCTGTTGTAAGAGTCGTCATCTCCTTATCAGTCATGCCGTTAAGGACAATTGCCATAAGAAGAGCTGATGTCTGATAATCAGGGATCTCGCCGTTTGTAACGCCTTTAACAAAAAAGGCTATCTCATCGCCTGTTAATTCTTCGCTGTATCTCTTCTTGGCAATGATGTCACGCATATTCATATGGTTGGATCTCCTTTTCGAAAAGTATATATGTATTTTATCAAACAAAATGATAAACTAATCATATTTGAAGCCCCTCGGAGGATTTTTTATGAACAGATATAAGGTTGCCATCATCGGTTGCGGCCGAGTAGCAGAAAAACACCTTAAGGCATACTCCAAGTTAAAGGACAGACTGGAACTCGTAAGTGTTTCAGATCTTGATATGGAACACGCCAAGCAGCTTCTGGCTGAACGCGGTTTCACAGGCGTAAAGATCTATTCTGACTACGAAGAGATGCTCAATACCGAAAAGGTTGATATCTGTGCCATTACCGTTCCTTCCGGACTTCACTATAAGATCGCTACTTTCTGCCTTAACAAAGGCATCCATATCCTTCTCGAAAAGCCTATGACGATGTCAAATACACAGAGTAAAGAGCTCTATGAATTGGCACAGAAGGTCGATAAAAAGATCGCCATGGGACACATCTACCGTTATTTCCCTATCGTCGGAATCTTAAGAGAAGATCTTAAGAACGGCGAATTCGGAAAGATCACTCACGGTACTATCTGTGTACGTTGGTGTCACGGTCAGGATTACTATGATTCCGCTGCCTGGAGAGGTACTTGGAAGAGCGACGGCGGTGCTCTCATGAACCAGTCCATACATGCCATCGATCTTCTTTTGTGGCTTATGGATTCCAAGGCTGTTTCCGTTACGTCAAAACTTGCCAGAAGACTTCGAAATATTGAAGCCGAAGATGTGGGTATGGCTGTAATGGAACTCGAGTCAGGAGCTCTCGCTATGCTTGAAGGTACAACAGCTACCCTGCCTAATGATAAAGAAGCGATGTTCTCCATCTTCTGTGAGAACGGATCCGTTTCACTTGGACTTAAGAAAGGTAAGCCTTCCCTTAACATAAGAAACGGCAAAGGCAGAAGCCTTAATTTCAAGTACATCAGAAAGCAATTGTCTAAGGGCGGATTCAAATCATTCTCCTATGCACTTAATCCTCATACAGGAATATACATGGATCTTGTTAATGCCATCGATAACAACACTCAGCCTATCGCTGACGCATATGCCGGATACTCTTCCGTAGATAATCTTTTGGGCATTTATAAGTCCGCTAAAGAGGGGCATTCAGTGGCACTTCCACTCGATTCTGAATTCTGTTCTGAAGATATGATAGGTTTTTTCGAAAAAAATGAAAATAATGGTTGACAACCAAGGACACTAAACATATAATTATCAACGTTGACAAAACAAAACGCACCTTTAGCTCAGATGGTAGAGCAACTGACTCTTAATCAGTGGGCCCCGGGTTCGAGTCCCTGAAGGTGCACCACCAAGGAGTGATCAATGATCACTCCTTTTTTTATTCCCTAACATTTGCGCAAAAAAAAGAAGCTGAACTAAGTCAGCTTCTTTTGGTAAATTTTTCAAGTTATCAGTTGTAGATAAACTCTTCGCCGTTCTTTCTGATGACAACCACGTTCTCACCCGGCTGCTCAAGAGCCTCTACATGACCAACGATCTGAGCATCAATGTTGAAGGACTTAGCGATATCGATAATGCCCTGTGCAACGCTCTCATCGCAGTAGAATTCGATTCTATGACCGCAGTTGAATACCTGGAACATTTCCTTCATTGGGATCTCACCTGACTCATAGATAGCCTGGAAAAGCGGTGGGAACTCAAAGAGATTATCCTTAACGATCTTGATGTTCTTACCGAAGTCACGGCACTTAGCCTGTCCGCCTCCTGTGCAGTGAATGATACCTGAGATGGAATCTCTGTACTTCTCGAGAACAGGAACGATTACAGGAAGGAACGTACGTGTAGGAGCAAGGATAGCCTCACCTACTGTTACGTCTGTACCAGGAAGCTTATCAAGAAGACGGTATTTACCGCAGTAAGCCTTATCTTCAGGAATTGTATCTGAGTAAGACTCCTTAAAGTTCTGTGCATAGTAATTGCAAAGGAGCATGTGACGAGCAGCTGTAAGTCCGTTGGAGGACATACCTGAGTTATAAGAATCCTCGTATGTAGCCTGACCGAATGAAGCAAGACCAACGATAACGTGACCAGGCTTAATGTTAGCTGCGTTAATGACATCGCTTCTCTTGATACGAGCAACGATAGTTGAGTCAACGATCATTGTACGAACGAGATCTCCAACATCAGCTGTCTCACCGCCGCACATCTTGATACCAACGCCATAGCTGTTGAGCTTTTCAACCATCTCGTTATAACCTTCGATGACCTTGGCGATAGCCTTACCGTCAACAAGATGAGCATTACGTCCGATAGTATTTGATAAAACAAGATTCTCGCAGCATCCTACGCATGCGAGATCATCTGTATTCATAACAAGAGAGTCCTGTGCAAGGCCCTTGAACCAATCGTAGTTGCCTGTCTCTTTATACATGAGATAAGCGACGGAGGACTTAGTGCCTGCACCGTCAGCGTGAATAGCTACGCAGTAATCATCATCACCTGCAATATCTTCGATGAGTTTACAAAATGCGCCCGGTGCTACACCTTTACTCTGATTGGCTACTGCCTTCTTTACATCATCCTTAGTTGGTGAAACACCTCTGCTCAAATAAGATTCTGCTGACATTTGTGACCTCCATAAATATAGAATTTTCAAAGCCAAGCCCGTAAGCCGGGTTCTGTTTGATGACAACCATCTATCTAATCCTGCCGTTACCGACAGACTTAAGCCGTCTCCTCAAGGCCTGCGGACAACAGTTGATGCCTTTCCACGACGTTGCTCCGGGTGGGGTTTACAAGGCCGATGTGTCTCCACACCGCCGGTGAGCTCTTACCTCGCCTTTTCATCCTTACCGAAAAATCGGCGGTTTTCTTTTCTGTTGCACTTTCCTTAAAGTTACCTTCACCGGGCGTTACCCGGCACCCTTGTCCTGTGGAGCCCGGACTTTCCTCACTCACCTGCTTTCGCATATCGGTGACCGCGATTGTCTGAGCCTACCTTTGAAAACACAACTATTATAATAATAAATAAGCGTTTATTGCAATGTCCTCTCTTTGCCAGAATCAACAAAAATCATGACATCGCCAATCTTTCCCTCAAGCACATTCTTTAACCTCGGAAGATAGATCCTCTCAGATGCATTATGACCGCAAAGTAATGTGGCAATACCGAATTCATTAAGCAGTACCATATGATGGTGTTTCATCTCGCCTGTTAATACAGTATCAACGCCCGCTTCAACAATTGCGCCTATATTCTCTTCATCAAAAGCTCCGCCCTGGATAAATACCTTGTGTACAGGCTTGATAGGATCACTTAAGGAAATAATGCCGCTGCTATCCAATGCATTTTTAACGATATCGGCAAACTGTTCAACATAAGAATCGGTGTCAATTATAACGCCTATGGAAGCAGTATCGAGTTTTTGGGCTTTAAAATCCAAAGCCTCAGCTATAGCGATATTTCCGAACTCTTCAGTGCAGTCCAGCTGAGTATGGCAGGCGTAAAGAGTTATATCATGTTTGATCAATTCAGAAAGTATCTTTCCGCAAGGATCATCATAACTGACGCTCAGGATACCGCCAAAGATTATCGGATGATGGGCGATTATGAGATTGCATCCGTTTTCGATAGCCATCTTAACGGAATCCATAGTGCAATCCAGTGTCAGAAGGATCTTTTTAAGGGAGTCTTCCCTGTTACCTGTAAGAAGTCCCGGATTATCATAGTCCATAGCGTTTTCGAGAGGAAAAAGGTCCTCAAGAACATTGATCACATCATTGATTTTATAAGACATGTCTATCCTCCATAAGTTTACGAAGCTCCGGATTACCGCGGCTTCTGATTTTATAGATCTCATCCAGATGGGAATGGAATTTCTTTATGATCTCATTGTCTGACTTAATAAGGCAAGGACCATAGTACTTCTCGAGAGGAGTCAGATCGTAGCTATAACCTGTAAAGCGAGCCACCATCATGTGATAGAAAAGGTCCCTGTCGACCACAGCATCTTCGCTTATGATATCAAACCCGTTCTTACCGAGAAATACTCTAAGCTCGTCAGAAGTCTTCTGAGGCTGAAGCACAAAATCAACCTGCTCAAGGACTTCATGATCAGTCCTTTCCATAACTTCAGTCATGACACTCATTATGGTGTTACCGCCAAGACCTGCCATGACAACAGTATCATCAGGCTTAAGGTCGATACCCTTAAGCCCGTCAGTACAAAAGACTTCGAATTTACCTGTAAGACAATGATCCTCAAGACATTTCTCAGTTCTTTGTGCAGGCATTTTATGAATATCAGTACAAATGCAGAAATCGGTAATACCGTCAGTAAGACAAGTAAGAGCCAGAAGTCCGTGATCAGATCCGACATCGATCACTCTGCCCTTACGGGATCTGTCCTTATCTATGGATCTATAGACCATATTGAGTCTGTCTGATAGAAAATCCGTCACAGGTTCTCCTCCTGTTTCTTAATGAACTCCAGACCCAACTCGATCTTCTTAAGATCATCATAATACTTATCTCGAACGACAGTATCAGTAGTCTTATCGAGCATCTTCAAGATATATGCTTTCTTTTGAAGAAGCATCTCTCTCCTGAGTTTATAAAGACGTATAAGGTATTCACCTCTAAGTCTGGAAACACCCATGTTTAAAGGCATCTTCTCGGCATATTTAATATAGACTATCTCAGCCTGTTCGTTGTTAAGGTTGTAGTTACTGAGTTCCCCTACAAGTATATCTTCACGAAGTCCGACACCCTTAACAAAATGAGTAAGGAAGAACTCAACTATCTTCTTCATGTTCTCGCCGTAGAAATCTCCCGGTCTTATAATGTCAGGTGTACTGATATATTGAGGATCGGTAAGATTTCCCTTAAGGAGGATAGCATAACAGAAAACTTCCATCTCAAGTTCAGTTACAAAGTCTTCAGCAATTCCGTTCTTCGATTTATTCTCAGAGGAAGTAATCTTACGTCTCTCGATCTCCTCGTTATGATCTCTCTCAATCGACCTTAAAGACATAGACTCCTCAGTCTTGCCTTCTTTGTCGGCAACCTCTTTCATACGGTTAACCAGTATCTCGGCAGGAGCCTTGATATATAAAGCAGCATTAGTTGCAAATCTGTACTGCTTAACATCATCTCCGATCCAAGAACCGTACTCGATTATATAATCCTCGTACTTCGGAACATCTAACTCATCGTCATAGAAACTGTCGTTATAAGCTCTGTCAAACAAATATGTATCTACGTCTTTAGCTGCTTTAACAACTTTTCTGAACTCATCAGGACCATTAGCCTTTATAAACTCATCCGGGTCCTTACCTTCAGGAACGCATGCGATCTTGATCCTGATCTTAATACCTGAATGCTTTTTAAGGTAAGTCAAAAGCATCTTGATAGCTCTTAAAGCGGCTGCCTGTCCTGCTTTATCTGCATCGAAAAAGAATACAACTTCTTCAGCATACTTTGAAGCAAGCTTTAACTGAGAGTCTGTAAAAGCAGTTCCGAGTGCTGCTACGGAATTAGTGATTCCAGCCTGATGCATGGCTATAGCATCCATATAGCCCTCAACAATAATGAGCTGCTTCTCCCTGCTCTTTTTCGCGAAATTAAAAGCATAAAAATGTTCCTGTTTCTTATATACAAGAGAGTCAGGAGAATTAATATACTTCGGCATATCGTCGCCCATGGATCTTCCGCCAAAAGCAACGATCTTTCCAAAGGCATCAAATATAGGAAACATAAGCCTGTTTCTGAAAAGATCCAAAAGCTTTCCGGTCTTCTTACTTACCGTAAACAAACCTGAATTACCCATCTCTTCATCGGTGTAACCCTTGGAACTTAAGTGCTTATATAATGCATCCCATTTATCCGGAGAATAGCCGATACCAAAATTTCTAAGCGTAGCAGTACTGAGATTGCGCTTTTGAGCATATTTACGTGCTTCAACACCTTCCGGGCCAGTAAAAGTCAGATAATAAAACCTGGCTGCTTCAGTCAAAAGAGAATAGACTCTGTCTCGTTCCTTTCTGTTATCTCCTTCATTAGAACCGGTCTCAGGAACTTCAACACCAAACTCTTTACCAAGGAATTTCACGGCATCAACAAATGATAAACGCTCGATCTCCATGATAAAGCCAATGCTGTTACCCGTCTTACCACATCCAAAACAATGATATATGCCTTTATTCAAGCTAACAGAGAAAGACGGTGTTTTTTCCGAATGAAAAGGACACAGGCCAAACTTGTTTGCACCCGTTCTCTTAGTAAATGCTACATACTTACCAACAACTGTCTCAATATCGGCTTTATCCAATATATCTTGAATTACATTATCCGGAATACGCGCCATAAAGTGTCCTTATTTTTTCTTTTATTATAAAACAAATGTATGTTTTCTTAAAGAAAAAAACTGTCCCCTCTAAAAAGATGAGACAGTTTTAGTATCTTGATTTGTATCAGAAGATTACTCTTCGTCGTCTTCGCCCTTGATCTTAAACTTCTTCTTGGACTTAGCCTTATCAACAGCTGATTTCTCTGCCTTTGGTTCCTCAGGCTTAACAACTGTGCTGATAGCGGACTTCTGGAATGTGATAAGAGTATTAGCAAGAGATGTGGAAATAGTGATCTCATCATCCTTGATATTTGCAACACGTCCGACGATACCGCCGATAGTTACTACAGGATCGCCTACACGAAGCTTCTCCATCTGCTCTTTCAACTGCTTCTCCCTCTTTTTCTGAGGACGGATAACTGCGAAATACATGATTGCAAGAAGACCTACAACCATTACACCAGTCATAATGAGCTGAGTTGTCTGGCTTGCTGCTTCAGTTGCATCTGCAGCCTGTAAGAATATAGGTAAGAAATTCATTATATAAAAACCTCCAATTATAATTGAATCATATCGGTCATATCATAATACCCCGGCTCTTTACCGAAAACAAAACGAGCAGCTGCCAAAGCGCCTCTTGCAAACACATCTCTTGTCTGAGCAGAGTGAGAGATCTTAAGAATCTCCTCACCGCCGATGTACATAACTTCATGCTCACCAACGATATTTCCGCCTCTGATGGAACTGATACCGATATCAGTCTTTTCACGCTTTCTTCTGACAGACTGCCTGTCGTAAACGTAATTAACTTCATTATCGATCTCATCCTTGATGGCATCAGCTATCATGAGAGCTGTTCCGGATGGAGCATCGAGCTTCCTGTTATGATGTGCTTCAACGATCTCAATATCATAGTCAGGATACAAAAGATTTGTCATTTTACGACAAAGGGCGATCATAACATTGATACCAAGGCTCATATTTGCAGACTTAAATACAGGGATCTCCTTAGAAGCATCGTCAAGAAGCTTAAGGTGTTCTTCTGTAAGTCCTGTTGTGCAGCAAACGATCGGCTTTTTCCTGGATACAGCGAACTCAACGATCTTAGGTATGCAGGAAAAATGGGAAAAATCTACGATAACATCAAAATCAACGTCTACAGCAGAAGCTTCACTGAATACAGGAAAATCAAGGCCTTCAGTATTATCAGAGATATCAACACCGCAAACTAAGTCGATTTTAGGATTATTTTTACACATAGCGGCAATGCAGCGTCCCATATAGCCGCAACAACCGTTCATTAAAATACGCAAAGACATTAATCAACAACTCCTTTCAAGAATGAATCAATATGAGAAAGATCATACTTGGAAAGTGTGTCGATCACGAATTGTCTATTCTTCTCGCTCATTCCGCAAAGAGGCAATCTGCACTCACCTGTCTTGAAACCGACATAGTCAACTGCTTCCTTAACAGGAATAGGATTAACTTCACAGAACATAGCTTTTACAAGCGGGATTACTTCGATCTGAATATCTCTTGCTGTCTTAAGATCGCCATCCAAATAAGCGTGAACCATCTGACTCATCTTAGCAGGCAAAAGATTAGCTACAACGGAGATAACACCCTTACCGCCCAAAGAAAGAAGCGGAACAACCAAAGCGTCCTCACCGGAATAGAAATCATATCTGTCACCGCAAGCACTGAGGATCTCAGGAACCTGGCTGAGATTACACTCCTTGATAGCCTTGATATTTTCAACATCTGCAAGTCTGTAAAGGACGTCAGGTGAAATATTAACGTTTGTTCTGGATGGAACATTGTAAAGTACTACAGGCACATCGCAGTTCTCTGCCATTGTCTTGAAATGTCTGTAAAGGCCCTCCGGTGTGCACTTATTGTAATATGGAGTAACGATCAAAGCAGCGTCAGCTCCTACTTCACATGCTCTCTTTGTAAGTCTGATACCATGAGCTGTATCATTTGAACCGGTACCTGCGATTACAGGAACCTTGTGATTAACAGCATCAACAACGCACTTGATAGTAGCGATATGCTCGTCATCAGGCATTGTGGAAGCCTCACCTGTAGAACCACAAACTACGATTGCATCAGATCCGTTCTGAAGGTGAAAATCAACAAGCTGCTCGAGCTTCTTAAAATTCACACCTCCTTCACTCGTGAAAGGTGTAACGATAGCTACAGCTGAGCCTTCAAAAATAGGCTTGTTCATGTTTATTTCCTCCTTCTTATAAGAATAATTCGTTAAATTGTAGCACTATAAAGAACAAATAGTCAATCAGCATTTATTGACTCTTTAATATATAATCTAGCCCGCTTAAGATCCCTAATAAAAAAACGTACGGGATTCGATCTATCGATCCAAATCCCGTACAGATAATTATCCATTAGGTTATCTTACCCTAAACTATCATATACTCTGTTAGCTCTGTCCTCTATGGCTTCAATCGCTTGATCCAACGTGGTCTGACCATCAAAATAATCACTGATCTCCTGTTCAACGATATACATGATCTCAGGATCATAGTAACTGGTGCGTTTTATGTCAGAAAGAAAATCTACAAATTCCGGGATAACATCATAATCAAGAGACGTAACACCACGTTTTGAAATACAGTAATAATAGTAATTCGAGTATTCGTCATCTGCATTGAAATCATCTATGTTCTGTTTAGATTTCGCATCAATGGCGTCAAGATTAATCGGAATTTCATAGTCAAATTCAGACTGTACAGGAGTGCTCAAAACATACTTAATAAAATCCCAACAACCTTCTTTACTGCCTGAATCAACTGACATAGAAACACTATCAATAATGTCAGCTACAAGTCCGTCACCGCGTTCCGAAGGAAGTCCTGCGAGCATATTCTTATCTCCGCCATAATTAATGGAATCGAGATATGAAACTACGTCAGATACACCATGAAACATATTGCTGTATTTCTCGTAAGTATCGTAATCATTAGAAGTAGAATCACCATATATATACGAGAAAGATCTGTCGAAATTATCCGGAATGTTTTCATAGCAATATTCAGCAAGGAGAGCAAAAGAGCCGCCTTCGATACTGAGTTTTCCCTTCTTATCAAAGAACATCTGCGGCTGATTCTCAAACAGTGTCATGAAGTAATCCATCTTGCTAAACGTATAGTTAAGCGGATCTATACCGGAAAAATCAGTGTTTACAACATCAGTATAGCTGTCATATGTAAAGCCTTTTGTATCAATAAGATTATTTTCAATCGACAAACCATTGACAACAAATCCGATCGGCATTGAATACAACTTACCGTCCTGAGATTTGGAAGCTTCCATGATATTGGTAAGGTATGATTTGCTGGAATATTCCTTTTCAGCCATAAAACTCAGATCTTCAAGGTAGTTTTCGTTCTGAAGCAGATAATGACCACTCATACCGAAATACAGATCAGCACTATCACCGGATTTAAAATCTGCTACGATCTCCTTTTGTAGTTCAGCTTCGTCCAACAGGATATTTTCATCGACATCATAACTATATGTGATTGTGAACATGCTTGAATCGTATCTGTGATCAAGAGATATGTAATATTGTTCATTCTCTGAATTAAAATCGTAGATAGCCTGTTCCAGTTCGATTGATATAGAGTCAATAAAAGCAGCCTTTATCAATTCTTTTCCAACGTGAGGATTGGATTCTATCTTTGTAATTCTCGTAAAATACGGTTGAATGTGATTTCCATCAAAATAGAAATAGATAAAATCTATCTCGTCATCCGTATAGTTGGTTATATAAGAATCAACTAATGTAGATGAAACCACATCACATCTGTCAAAAGGAACAACACATTCCCAACTGTCTTCACCGAATTTCTTATACAATCCGTCAGTCTTATATACGAATTCTCCGTCCACGCTGTTAAGTCTGTATCCGCCATTATCACTAATTTCCTGGTAGTAGCGGCCAACTTCATTACTGAAAATATCATATACTAACATCTGCTCTTCCGAACTGTAATCACCTTCACTTGCTTTATCAACAACAGTAAATTGCAGTCTGTTATCTTCGAAAAAGATAGTCGGATATGATGAAAAGCCCATCTCACTGTCGATCAGATCACCAAGATCGACTGTGTTCACTACTTCTTCATCTACTACATAGTCAACATATATCGTAACATCTTCAGGATCCTGGTAAGCATGATAGTAATCGTTAACATCGATAAAATAATACGATTCACTGACTGATCCGTAATTTATCTCACTGGTAGCAAACAAACTCACAGAATGATCGGAGATATTGTAAAGATATTCGTTTTTCAAGCCATCTGTATAATCTTGAACAGCAAATAAAATGAATCCACTGCTAAAACTTACAGATTCAAGAGCGCAATACTTGGAATAAGAATCAGAGCAATTCAACTCATCAATAGAGGAGGCTGTAACAGTTTCAATCAAACCACCTTCTTTATCATAACGATAGATACCGTAGTCATTACCCAAACCATTGTAAGTCTTAAGATAAGATACGGAATATAGACTGCCATCGAAAAAGCCCGAATAATAAACGTACTGACCATTATCATAATCTAGCTTAGTGGTCTCAGAAACATACCAAGGCTCATCGTCATCACAGATAATAGTAGCAGCTCTGCCATTCTTAAACGTTTTGGAGCAACCGGTCATAAAAACCGAGGTCATAATAGAAAGCATCAAAATACAGGAAATATATCTCGAATACTTTTTACCCATCAAAAATGCTCCTTTCTTTAACAAGTTATATAGCTTTTGTGATATCAGATTAACAAATTTACAAAATCGCGCAATAAAAAACGGTAAAAAACGCCCAAATATTACTTAAATGTAATTTCTGTTAGCGAAAACGTGTTATTTTCAACAAAAATCCCCCATTTTCAACACTAATTTTCCCAAAATGAATTCGGCGAAACTTTTTCGAAGGATGTGTATAATACTAATATTAAAAATATAAGAGGTACCCATGAAGACATCTGACTTTTTCTATGATCTTCCTGAAGAATTGATAGCACAGCATCCCCTTGAAGACAGATCGTCATCAAGGCTCATGGTGTTGGACAAGAATACCGGCGAGATCCAGAATAAGCATTTTACCGATCTTCCTTCCTATCTTCGAAAAGGAGATGTTCTGGTAATCAACAATACGAGAGTAATCCCGGCAAGATTGATAGGTGTCAGATCTGATACGAAATCCCCTGTCGAGATCCTCCTTTTAAAACGTTTGGACGAGAAAAGATGGGAATGTATCGTAAGACCGGGTAAAAAAGTCAGACCACACAGAAGGTTCACTTTTATCGAAAACGAGCTTGAAGCGGAATGCGAAGAAGTTCTTGATACAGGAAACAGAATAGTCAGATTTGATTTTAACGGCATATGGGAAGAAGTTCTTGATAAAGCAGGAACAATGCCTCTCCCGCCATACATCCATGAGAAGCTCCAGGACAAGGAACGCTACCAGACCGTATACTCGAAAACGCCTGGTTCAGCTGCCGCTCCTACTGCCGGTCTTCACTTCACTCAGAAGCTCCTTCAGGATCTGAAAGATCAGGGGATCATCATCGCTGAAGTAACTCTTCACGTAGGTCTTGGAACATTCCGTCCCGTTAAGGTCGAAGATGTCACAAAGCACGAGATGCATTCAGAGTGGTTCCAATTCGATAAGGAAGCTTCAGACATCATAAGAAAAGCAAGAAGCGAAGGAAGAAGGATCATTTCCGTAGGAACCACGTCAACGAGAGTTCTTGAGACAGTAGCTACCAGAGATCCTGAGATGATGCCTTGTTCAGGTGATACGAACATCTTCATCTACCCTGGCTACGAGTTCAAATGCGTAAATTCACTTATTACGAATTTCCATCTTCCGGAATCAACATTGATCATGCTCGTTTCCGCCCTTACAGGAAAGGAACACATTCTTAACGCATATAAGACAGCAGTTGAAGAAAGATACCGATTCTTCAGCTTTGGAGACGCAATGTTCATTACAGACTTAAAGGAGTCCTTATGAGTAAATACCCAATAACATACGAACATATCCATACGTGTAAACAAAGTGGTGCGAGACTTGGAGTAATCCATACTCCTCACGGCGATATCAAGACTCCTGTCTTCATGCCTGTAGGAACTCAGGCCACAGTTAAAGGTATGAGCCCGGATGAGATATCATCCATGGGCGCAAAGATCATACTTTCAAACACTTATCATCTGTGGATGAGACCCGGATCAGAACTTATCGCCAAAGCAGGCGGACTTCATAATTTCATGCATTGGGACAATGCTGTCCTTACTGACAGCGGCGGATTCCAGGTATTCTCACTTGCAAGACCAAAGGATATCGTCGAAGAAGGCGTAAACTTCAGATCTCATATCGACGGATCAAAGCATATCCTTACACCTGAGAAGTCAATGAAGATCCAAAATGACTTAGGTGCAGATATCATCATGGCTTTTGATGAGTGCTGTCCTTATCCTTCCACATTCAAATATGCTGCTGATTCCCTCGAGAGAACCACCAGATGGCTCGACCGTTGTATAGAGTCTCATCAGCGTCCTGAAGATCAGGCTCTGTTCGGTATCATCCAAGGCAATATGTACGAGGAACTTCGTAAGGAGAGCGCTAAGCAGATCTGTTCCAGAGATCTCCCGGGATACGCTATCGGCGGTCTTTCCGTTGGTGAACCTGGTGAATTAATGTACCAGATGCTTGACGTAACAGTTCCTTTGATGCCGGAAGATAAGCCAAGATACTTAATGGGCGTAGGCTCACCTGATTATCTTATTGAAGGCGCAATCAGAGGAATCGATATGTTTGACTGTGTTCTCCCATCCAGAATGGGCAGACACGGTACAGTTCTTACATCACACGGCCGCGTTATCGCCAGAGATAAAAAGTATGCGGAGCTTTTCGAGCCGCTTGATGAAGAATGTAACTGCTATGCATGTAAGAACTTTACAAAGGCTTATATCAGACACCTTCTCAAGGCAAAAGAGATGTTTGGCCAGAGACTTTGCACATGGCATAACATCGCTTTCCTTCTTGATCTTATGGAAAAAGTCCGCGAGGCTATCGCCAACGACTGTCTTTTGGATTTCAGAGACGAATTCTTCGCCAAGTATTACGGCAAGGATTAATTGTCGACGCGGATATTCTCAGTATTCCTGACTATGAAGGTGATGGCCGATAGGTTGTCACCTTTTAACATATTTACGTCAGATATCCTTCCTATGAGGTAGTCCATCCACTCCTCTGCACTAATTGAAGAGATCGCATCAGCAAGGACAGCTTCCTTGCTGAGATACTTAAAGAATCTCTCGGTTCCGCATATGATCCTGTCTTCATTATCGATCTTCTGAAGGCCGTTCGTGACCTGTCTTATATCACCGTCTTTGACGATATAAGCGATAGTGCCGCCGTGCTGCTCCATCTCGATCTCGGTATCAGTTATCCTTATAACCGTATATTCATCCTTATGCTTAACGATCTTGGAGATAAGATATGTCATATCATCAAATGACATCGATTCAAAGTCATTGGACAGGACTCTGTTTACGGCAAGAGAAACACGTCTGCACATTTCCTTGTTATTCATACCGTTAACGATAACGGCCACAGTAAACGAGCCGAATCCTACAAAGACTTCGTCATTGTATTCTTCAAGCCCTCCGTTATTCGAAAATGTGTATGTCTCTATCATGTGCCGCCTCAGAAATTATATTTGTTCAGTTTTATCACGATCGCAGAATAATTGTCCTGCCTTTGAAAGTTCTTCATCCTTATCGCAAGCTTAATGTTCTCAGCCGTCTTCCTTGCGCTGTTACCGATAAGATTGATCATGGAATTAAGCGATATGGCATCAGTAACACCGTCAGAACAGATAACTATAATATCACCGTCAAAGAGCTTAAGCGAACTCTGAGAATAATTAACACGGATATTGTTGTTTCCTATAAAATCAACAAGTGCTCTTCCCTTTTTGTTCAGATAAGCCTCTTCCGTAGTCTTTCCCTCTAACGTCAGATTCTTGATAAGGATCCTGGAATATGTCTGCTTCGGGTTAAGACATGTCGCTATATTGTTTCGTATGAGGATGATATTACTGTCACCGACACTGTAGAAATTGAGTCTGTCCTTAAAGACATGCACCATTACAAGCGTTGCCCCGCCTTTTCGAGCATACTTCTCGAAAACACGACCCGATATCTTCTTAATGCAGTCAGCTACTACTTCAGAATCATAAAAGTTTATCGGAAAAAGCTTCTCAACCTCATCGATCACGTATTTGGAAATCTCTGAACCATACTTAAGGCCGCCCATTCCGTCAGAGACACAGGCTAAGATTCCATAATCGACATAATCATCCAAGTGGGAGATATATAAAGAGTCTTCCTGACGCTCTCTGTTTCCCTTCTCGTAGAAGTATGAAACATCGGCAAACAACGGATAATCTTCTTCTTTCGCATCATTAATGCGGGCCGTCCTTATAAGCTGTATAAGAAAATTTGATATCCAGACAAGTGAAATTATGACAGCCACTATCAGCAATGCCAATATGATCAGACCGATCTTAGATTGTGATGACAGAGCCGAAAAACCCACAAAACACCCCTATTTAGTGATAGTAATCCCTTACTGATTCTCCTTATCAGTATACTCTATGTTTGTGTTTTCGTCATTTTCATCATCATCTTCCGTTACAGGCACGATGTACTTATTTACAAGCTCATTTGTAAAGAAAGCCATAAGGTACTGCCACAAGACAAAACCTATAGTCAGATAATAGACTACGGCGATAGCATAGGCAAAATATGTGGTCGTAAAAAGGAGCACGCACGGAAGCAAGATAAGAAGAACTGTAAGAAGGAGCATCAATCCTATACAAGGAATAAACTTTACAAGGAAGAATATTCCGCCGTTCTTATAGATCTTTCTAAGTGGAAGCTCAACAGTAACAATAAGATAATTGACCATGTTGTGAATGATCGTAAATATCATGAACCCAACAAAGAAAAGGACAGATACAGCCGTACCGAACCTGCCGAAATGGTTAGCATAAAAGCCTACAGCAAATAAAGATATCAAGGTAAAGATCCAAGAGATGACCATAGAGACCAAAGACTGTTTCCAGTTCTGCTTAACTCCGTCCTTAAAATCACTTAGCAAAAAAGTACCATGACCACGCGCTATGTTTCTGTAGATAGTCGAAAAGCCGGCCTGAAAAGGTCCGATGCATATCAATGTACTACCGATGAGGAACATAACACAGAAAACAATGATCAGATAATAAAGCTGATAACCTGCTTCATTACCGACATCATTCATAGTCTGATTACCTATGATACCGAGTTCATTCATGTATGATATGAAGTTTTCGGGAACAAATACAGGATTAAGATTCGGAAGTAATACGAGACAATATCCGAAAGCAACCAGCATTGAAGGTATATTCAGGATAAGGAACATCGCATTTACCAATACAAACTTCAAAAAGTATGTACCGAAGCTCGAGAAAAATCTGTACACCGGACCATGGTCATTGATATCAAAATCAAGATCTTCGGTTGGTACTTTATTCTTGAAAAACATCTCAAGCTCTCCTTAATGAATCTAAATATTCGCGGTAAGAGGCGATCTTATTGAGGGATCTGTCAGCCAAAGCAAGGTTCTTATCCTTCTTAGCGGTCTTTCCTTTAAACTTTCTTCCTATCGGGTCGATTATACCAAAGTTCGCATTCATTGGTACAAACTTCTTGATGTTAGGATCCGATACATATTGAGCCATGGAACCTATAACTGTTTCACCGTCAAACTTGAACTTAGGCTCGATACCCAGGAACTTATGATAAGCATAATATGCTGCAAGGAATCCGGAACCTGTTGATTCAATATATCCCTCTACACCTGTTATCTGTCCTGCAAAAAAGATATTCTCATCTTCTCTAAGGGAATAATCAGGATTAAGGACCTGAGGACTTCTTAAGTATGTGTTTCTGTGCATTACGCCCATTCTAAGATACTCAGCATTTTCAAGTCCAGGAATAAGTCCGAATACTCTCTTTTGTTCGCCAAACTTAAGTCTCGTCTGAAAACCGACGAGATTATACATACTCTTCGCTCTGTTGTCCTGACGAAGCTGAAGGCAGGCATAAGGTTCTTTTCCGGTCTTTGGATCGATAAGGCCTACAGGTTTCAACGGGCCATACCTCATTGTATCCTCACCACGTTTAGCCATGGATTCGATCGGCATACATCCTTCAAAGACGATTTCTTTATCAAAACCCTTAACATCAGCCTGTTCAGCTGTGATAAGTTCATTATAGAACCTGAGATACTCTTCCTTATCCATAGGACAGTTGATATAGTCATCTCCACCCTTACCGTATCTGGAAGCAGCGAAAGCCTTACTCATATCGATCGAATCTTTCGAAACTATAGGAGCTGCAGCATCAAAGAAATGCAGATCGCTTCCTCCAGTAAGTCTTAAGATGTCATCATAAAGCTCACCATCTGTCAGAGGACCTGTGGCAACTATTGTTATGGCATCTGTCGGAACTTTCTTTATCTCCTCATGGATAACTTCAATATTGGAACATTCCTTTATCTTTGAAGTGATATAGTCAGAAAACTCATCTCTGTCTACTGCCAAAGCACCGCCGGCAGGAACCTGAGATTTGTCGGCAGCTTCCATGATCAACGAACCCATCTGCCTTAACTCTTCCTTAAGAAGACCTATAGCATTCTCGATAGAAGCAGCACGAAGCGAATTACTGCACACTAGCTCAGCGAATCCGTCTTTATGATGGGCATCACTTTTTCTTATAGGCTTCATCTCATAAAGTCTTACTTTAATACCCAATGATGCAAGCAAATATGCGGCCTCACAACCTGCAAGTCCTGCACCGACTACATTTACGTATTCTCTGTTTTCATGCATAGATTATCACCGGATCAAGATTTAGTTTTCTTGGCGTTAGTCTGGCAATCTTTATTGGAACACTTAAGGTACTTCTTACCTCTGAATGTCTTATATACCATGTATGAACCGCAAGTCTCACACTTCTTATCATCAGCCGGAAGATCCCATGAGATAAACTCACAGTTCTTATCAGAGCCTTCCTTAGCACATACATAGAAAGTCTTGTTTCTACGCTTCTTAGCCTGCTTGATGAAAAGTTCTGATCCGCAAAGAGGACAGTGTGATCCGGAGGCCTTAACCTTGATATTGTCTGTATAGTCACACTCAGGGAAATTGGAACAAGCTATAAACTTTCCGAATCTGCCTGACTTGATAAGGAGTTCACCCTTATTACACTTAGGGCATGTCTCTCCTGTATGCTCATCTTCAAACTTGACCTTTTCAATAGATTTGCCTGCTTCTACGATCTGCTCATGGAAATTAGGATAGAAAGAATCCATTACCTGAACCCAGTCAGTCTTTCCGGACTCGACATCATCAAGCTTTTCTTCCATATCAGCTGTAAAGGAAACATCAACGATCTCTTTAAAGTTTCCTGCAAGCATATCAGTAACAAGCTTACCAAGTTCAGTGATCTTGATAAGTCTGCCTTCTTTCTTAACATAGTCACGCTCAAGGATCGTAGAGATAGTCGGAGCATATGTAGACGGACGTCCGATACCATTTTCTTCAAGGGCCTTGATCAAAGTTGCTTCTGTATAATACGGAGGCGGTAAAGTATGCTTCTGCTCACCTGTTACTCCCAAGTTCTTAAGGATATCGCCTTCATTGATCTCAGGAAGCTTAACCTTTGTGTTCTCGTCATCCGAATTATCTGTTGTTTCTTCATTAACATCTTCATAAACAGCAAGGAATCCAGGGAAAGTAACCGTCTCACCCTGTGTTCTGAATACCTGTCCGTTAGCAGTAAGATCCAAAGAAACAGTATCTAAGTTAACGGAAGCCATCTGAGAAGAAATGAATCTCTCCCAAATAAGCTTATAAAGCTTATATTGATCTGTATGAAGCGAAGCCTTAATTGATTCCGGTGGGAATTCAAAATGAGTAGGTCTTATAGCTTCATGTGCATCCTGTGATGAATTCTTATTACTGTATGATCTGCTGGTCTTAGGGAGATACTCCTTGCCATAGCGCTCTTCAATATATGATCTTGCAAACTTAACTGCTTCGTCTGAAATACGAACGGAGTCAGTACGGATATATGAAACCAAAGCATTTTGGCCATGACCTGCAATTTCTATACCTTCATATAACTGCTGAGCAACAGACATTGTCTTCTTTGAAGAAAAACCAAGTCTTTTCGAAGCTTCCTGCTGCAAAGTAGATGTAGTAAACGGTGGGAACGGATTTCTCTGTCGCTTGCCCTTCTTAACGGAAGTAGCAACAAAATCTTCTTTTCCGACCTTAGAGATAACTTCATCAGCTGATTTTTTATCGCTAAGCTTAACTTTATTGATCTTAGAT
>CAMYXL010000025.1 GCA_947303255.1 uncultured Clostridia bacterium
GGTGACCCGTACGGGAATCGAACCCGTCACTCCGCCGTGAAAGGGCGACGTCTTAGCCGCTTGACCAACGGGCCTTATATGGTAGCGGCAATGTGATTCGAACACATGACCTGCCGGGTATGAACCGGACGCTCTGGCCAACTGAGCTATGCCGCCATATTTGCTTCTAAACGAAACGCTAGACAATTATACCAACCAAGCGTTTTAACGTCAAGGAGCAAATGGAATTTAACGTGCTTATTTTCGAAAAAAATCTCCGGATGTCAAACACCCGGAGATCGAATATCTCATGATATCAGAGCTTGTTTCTCTGGATCTTGCCGCTTACCGTCTTAGGAAGCTCGTCCTTGAAAACGACGATACGAGGATACTTATAAGGAGCGGTGTGAACCTTAACGTAGTTCTGGATCTCCTTTTTGAGCTCGTCCGTACCCTCAGTACCAGGTACGAGAACGATACTTGCCTTAACTACCTGACCTCTTACCTCATCAGGTGCAGCGGATACACCGCACTCCAATACGTAAGGAAGCTCCATGATAACGCTCTCGATCTCGAATGGTCCGATACGGTAGCCGGAAGACTTGATAACGTCATCAACACGGCCAACGTACCAGAAGAAGCCGTCCTGGTCTCTCCAAGCCGTATCACCTGTGTGATACCAGCCGTCGTGCCATACTTCGTTAGTCTTTTCAGTGTCGTTATAGTAGCCTACTGCAAGACCGCACGGAGAACCGTTCTTGAGATTGATACAGATCTCGCCCGTCTCACCGACAGGAACGGAATTGCCGTCCGGGTCAAGGATGTCAACGTCGTAGATAGGAGCAGGCTTACCCATGGAACCGATCTTGTGGTCAGCGCCTCTCATGTTACCGATGATCATGGTGGACTCTGTCTGACCGAATCCCTCGAGGATCTGAAGACCCGTGTACTTCTCGAACTGTCTGTAAACCTCAGGATTCAATGCCTCACCTGCCGTTGTCATATGCTTAACGGAGGAGAAATCGTACTTGGAGATGTCCTGCTTGATGAGCATACGAAGCATCGTCGGCGGAGCACAGAATGTAGTGATGTGATACTTCGCGAACATCGGGAGGATGTCTGCAGCATCAAAACGATCAAAGTCATAAACGAAAGTAGCTGCCTCTGCGAGCCACTGTCCGTAGAGCTTACCCCACATTGCCTTAGCCCAACCCGTATCGGAGATCGTGAAGTGAAGTCCGTCAGGATCAACGCAGTGCCAGTACTTAGCTGTGTGGAAGTGTCCGAGGGGATACTTGTAGTTGTGCATGGCGATCTTCGGATAGCCCGATGTACCTGATGTGAAGTACATGAGCATGATGTCATCGCCACACGGAGAATCCTCTGTACGCTCGAACTTGCTGCTGTAGAGGATATATTCCTCATCGAAGGTTCTCCAGCCTTCGCGTGTGCCGTTAACAATGATCTTATGAAGAAGACCAGGGTTCTTCTCAGCCGCGATGTCTACCTGATGAGCTGTGTCGCCGTCAGCCGTACAGAGGATAGCAGATACGCCTGCAGACTTGAATCTGTAGTCGAAGTCGTGCTCCAGGAGCTGGTTCGTAGCAGGGATCGCGATAGCGCCCAGCTTGTTAAGACCCATCATGGCGAACCAGAACTGGTAGTGACGCTTCAGAACGAGCATTACCCTGTCGCCCTTCTTTATGCCCAGTGACTTAAAGTAGTTAGCACACTGGTTCGATGCCTTCTTTATATCCTTGAATGTAAAGCGGCGCTCTGTCTTATCCTGTGAGATGTGAAGCATAGCAAGCTTCTCAGGCTCACGGTCAGCGAGGGCATCAACGAGGTCGAAAGCGAAGTTGAACTTCTCGGTGTTCTTGAAGCTCATCTTGATAGGTGTGCCGTTCTCGTTGAAATCAACGTCGATGTAGTTCTTATAGATACGCTGCTTCTTCTCAGGCTCGATCACTGCCTTGCCTGCGATCTTCGTAGCAGACTTGTTGTCTGTCTTCGGCTCGCCTGCTGCGTTGAGCACAAATGCGTAGAATACGCAGTCCTTGCCGTTTACTGCGATCATGCCGTGAGGCGTGTCACTATTGAAGTAGATGGTGTCACCAGGGCCGAGAACCTCTTTGTGGTCACCTACCTGAACGAGAAGATTTCCCTCGAGAACAAGGTCGCACTCCTGACCTTCGTGGGTCGTAAGTTCGATATCCTTGGTCTGAGCTTCCTCTCTGTATTTGCTGATTACATAGAGCGGCTCACAGATCCTGTTCTTGAATGCGTACGCCATGTTGTAGTAGGTCATTCCGTGAGCTCTCGCGATCTCCTGACCTTTACCTGAACGGGTCACCGTGTAGGAATCCAGCGTAGGTGAGAAACCTTCGATGATATCGGTTACGTTCACCTTGAGGGCGCCTGCACAGCGATAGATGAATGCGAAGTTGAGGTCGACCTCACCGCTCTCACATCTCTCATACTCTTCCACAGAGACGTCAGTCTTCTGTGCCATTTCCTCAACGCTAAGGCCTACGATCTCACGCAGATCCTTAATACGTCCTGCCATCTCCTTGATCTTACGATCAAGACCTCCGATCACTTTTACCATACCTAAGTCTCCTTTTCGATGGGACAAAAAAACTCGTCCCAAAGTATTTAGAACTTTGAGACGAGTGTTGATATCTTATACACCCGCGGTACCACTCAAATTGCGTTGCCGCCACTTATCGGGATCCATCAATCCCTATGCACTAACGTAACATTCACGGGAAGGTTCTACTCGGGGTTACCTTTCTTCCTTCCGGCTCGGAAGCTACATACACTTCAATACTTATCGAAAACTCTCACCTGCTGTTTTCTTCTCTGTATGACAGTTGTCAAAGCGAACTCTTCGTCAAAGCCTTTGAAACCTAAGTATAGCACGGTTTTTTAAATTTGCAAGTCCTCAGCCCGGCAGTACAAAGTACTTTATCAAAAGACCGTCGGTATCGATGGTCCCGTATGCTTCTTTACATTCAGTTCCCTCTGGTCCGATAGTGAACTCAATTGATCTTCATGATCCAGGTCATGAGTCCGTCGGTATAGATCTTACCGGACATCTTGTTCTCGTTGCCCTCAGTCTCATAATCTATAGATCCGTCTGCGTTCTCTGTCTTTATCAGTTTCTGACCTATCAGCTCGTCACCCAGATAATCCTTGGCATTATCGATAGTGTCAAACTTGATGAACATCGTCTTCTTCATCTCTTCGAAATCTGAAGCGATAAGGATCTCTTCAACTCCGACTGCCTTGCTGTCATAGTTTGCAGCCTGATCACCAAGCTTGGTTTCCATGATGATATTCGGATTGTCCTCATTTTCTTTGATAAAGTCCTTGATAGTCTGACAGCTGAATCCATCCTCATCAGCGATTACCGCTTCAGGAACGAATGTCTCTTCGGAACCTTCATCTCCCTCTGCATCTTCATCTGATGCCTTATCCTCAACCTTTGCGGTCTCCTTAGTCTCTGAAGTTTCTTTACTGTCACATCCGCTGATGGCGAATACTGAACCTGCTACCGTTGCTGTAAGGATCAATGCCAATATCTTTCTTTTCATCTCTATAATACCTCCCATTTCAAATTTACCTTAGGGATTATAACACTCTTTTTCGGACAACAAAAAAGAAGATGTGTGATCAGATCGCACATCTTCCCGTTTTCCTAATTATCCGATCTCAGAGGATCTTCTTGAAATCGTAGTAATGCATGTCCTTGTCGTACTTCATGAGTACAGGAACAAAAGCATTTGCGGTGATCCCCTTGGACTCGACTTCGCTCTTGGTGAGCTTAACGTTCCTTGTGTAGAATTCGTCGTGCTCAGATGAGTAGAACATCATCAAAACCTTTGCCTTGTCGCCCTCTTCAGTGACTGATACAACGAGGCCGTTGGACGTATACATGCTCTTTCCGTCAGCCTGTGTATATGTCTGGTTCTTGAGTTCGTTCTTCTTTTCCTCAGGGATCTGAGCCAGGATCTCATCGGTCTTGGCCTTGGTCTTTTTCGAGAGTTTGATGATGACGACAGCAAAGATAGCACAGACGACCACTCCGATCGCCAGTCCTGCCCAACTTCCCGGTCCCATAATTATCATAGATTTGCCCTCCTGTTATTCGGAAATAAAGACTCCGTTACCGAATGCATCATTTCCGTTTATATCTTTTTTATTTGTAAGCATGTAGACTATCGTGCCGTAGCCGGCTTTTTTGTCCAGTACGATCTGTGCGAATGAAACAGCATAAGTGTGATGAACGGCTCTATTACCTTCCCACACGTAAAATCCCACAGGGATAGGCATTCCCGGAGCAGCATAGCTGTATGTGCCCGTGAGCATGACCTTACGGATGTACTTCTTCTTCGTAGCCATCCATACGTGACTGTTGTTGGTGAAGATGACCGTAAACACTATGCTCGCGATAAGAAGGATAACGGCGATCACCGTTATGATGATAAAAGGCACCGGCGAACTTCCGTCAGCGAGCCCGGCAACCGTGAAGATGTATCCCAGGGCGATAAAGATAAAGAACAGCAAGCCGAGAGCTATGCCTCCAATGATCTTGGAGCCTGTGTACCTGCCGTACTTCTTATACGCTCTCTTGATCATGTCCTTATCTTCCTTCGTAACTTCCCTGACGGTATCGCGCGGGAGATCAAGGATCAGCGGAGTCGGAAGCTTAACAGACTTACTCTTATCCACATCAAAGTTCACATCCGGATGAACGGCTCCCACCAGTTCATATGACGTTCCGTTCGCAGGAATAAGATAGTAATATCCCTCAACATTCAAAGAGATCATCCTTCGACCCTTTGTAAGTATTCCCATATAGTCAAAATACTTGGACTCAAAAATATACGGATAACCGTTCTCATCAACAAAATCATCCTCAATATAAGTGATCATCTTTCCGTTTGGTGAATCACTTACCTCAGAGCAGGTTACACCGTTAAAGAGAATGTTGTCCGGATTGATCTTCTTCAAAAGCTCCTTGGACCCGAATTCTCTTAATTCCTGGATTATTATTTCATATTCTTCTTTTGTAGGTTTTCTTCGCATAAATCGAGGTTATCACTTTGAACCATTGAATTCAATAATAACCTCCATATATCAACCCCAGATGATATCCTCATGATAGATGAATGTTCTTTCACATGCGTAGAAAAAATCCCTTGCTCTGCAATCACAGTTTGGTATTTTCTGCGTCGTTCCGTCTTCAAATTCAAAGATGGTGTATGAATACGGATCTTCATAGTCACTTCTCATAAACGAATCGTAATCATATCTTATCAGCTTGTTGAAATCATTCTTGGACAGACCGAATTCCTGTCTTTCTCCTACTCCGTCCTCGTATGCGAATACATATCCGTCGCTGCCCTTATAAGCGTAATACTTGTTATAAGGCGGTTCCCCCTTATACAGTCCGTCATAATCCATGAGCATTGTTACGGCTACGATCTTTCCGTGCTCATATTCCGGTATACGTGTGCTGTATAAATAATCTGCCAAAACCCCGATAGCGATAAGTGTGATAGCTGCTGTCGCGATCATTATTCCTAGCTTATTCTTCTTCATATCATCACCCGCCTATCAATCCCACATGTGATCTATGAGTGTTTCCTTGCAGGCTCTGAAGAAAGTGCTCATCCTGTAATCGATGTCGGCAACTGCCACTGTCGTTCCGTCTTCGAACTCAAAGATCGTATACTCGTGATCTTCGTCAGCCACCTGTTCCAGGAGCTCATTAAAGTCATTTCTCATGAGTTTGGTGTAATCGGCCTTGGAAAGATCGAATACCTGTTTATTTCCTGAACCTTCATCATATGAGAACTTATATCCGTCGCCGTCCTTATAGGCACGATATTCGAAATGAGGCTCGTCCTTATCAACAAGACAGACTATGTGACTGCATCCGCCGCCGCTGCACATCGTAACTGACACGATCTCTCCGTGCTCATATGTCGGTAAGTGATATCTGTCGTAAAGAAAATCTGCTGCTACTCCGATAACCAGGAGTACGATCAATATAGTTGCTGTTACTATTCCTGCTTTGCTTTTTTTCATGTTCGCTTCCCCCTCTCGAAAACTTCTTATGCTTTCATTCTATTCGGGAGAAAACTCAAAAAAAGACTATTGGAATATCTTGCAGTTATATTGGAATAACTTACAGGAAAAACGTATCACGCCTTAGATTTATAGGTATATTCGAGAACTGCATCAGGTGAGATCGTGGCGTCGATCTCAAAACCTTTCTCATCGATATTCATGGTCTTGGATCCGTCTTCCTGATCTACAAATACGATATGAAGGCCTTTAGCTTCAGCCTCGCCATTCGGATCGAAATAATTCAATGCATTTTCAACAGTATCGAATTTGATAACATAATGCAGATTGGTCTTATCTGAGAATGCAGCTATCGTCGTAACGCCCTCTACGATTCCATAATTCTCGTCCGGATATATTCTTGCAAACAGTAGATTTGCATTATAAATGTTCTCGTTTATGTAGTCCTTGATCTCCTGAGTCTCAAACTTCTCAGAATCAGCTTCTTTCATATTAGCTAGGATTATTGCTTTGTCATTATCAGACATATTCTCTTCGACCTCTGAAGGAAGAGTATAATCCGGTTCTTTAGTCTCAGATGCGATGGTAGTCTCTTTAGTCGTCTCAGTAGTTGTCTCTTCCGTAGTATCCTCAGTGGTGATTTCCGTTTCCTCAGTTGTTGTTTCTTCTGATATAACGGTAGTCGTTGTGGTCTCTATTTCAGACTCTGTTGTCTGAGCCTTATCACATGAGCACAGACCAACGATCATTATTGAAATACCTAATACGAAAAGAGCTTTTTTCATTGTCTATTTACCTTCCCCAAAAATGCTTCAATGATTATAGCACTATTTCTTTTTCGAGCAAAAGAAAAGGGATGCCGAAGCATCCCTTATTAGTCAGTGAACTAAGAATAGAATTACTTGAGTTCGATCTCAGCGCCAGCCTCTTCGAGCTTCTTCTGGAGAGCCTCAGCCTCGTCCTTAGAAACGCCTTCCTTGATAGCCTTAGGAGCAGACTCAACGAGCTCCTTAGCTTCCTTAAGACCAAGACCGCAAGCGTCCTTAACTGCCTTGATAACGTTCATCTTAGAAGCGCCGAAGCTCTTCATGAATACTGTGAACTCTGTCTTCTCAGCAGCAGCGCCGCCCTCAGCAGCTCCGCCAGCAGGTGCAGCAACAGCAACAGCTGCAGCAGATACGCCAAACTCTTCTTCAATTGCCTTCTCGAGGTCGAAAAGCTCCATTACGGACAATTCTTTGATATCTTCGAGAATCTTAGTAACTTTCTCACTAGCCATGATTTTTTTCCTCCATAATTAATTGATAGTTAGTAATACTTTGTTGTGTAATGAAGCTTCATTAACCTTCAACAGGTGCAGCAGCTTCTTCAGATACAGGTGCCTCTGCCTCAGCAGCAGGTGCAGCCTCTTCAGCAGCAGGAGCAGCTTCTTCTGCAGGTGCAGCAGCAACTTCTCCGCCTTCTTCCTGAGCCTTCTCAGCAACAGCCTTAACGAGCATAGCAAGCTTTGTGAATGGGAAAAGCAAGCCATAAACAACCTGGCTGTACAAAGTCTCCTTGTCCGGAACTTTGGAGAGAGCAACGATCTCGTCAACGGAAGCAGCCTTGCCTTCGATAACGCCACCCTTGATCTCAAGTGGCTCATAATCATCAGCGAACTTGCAAAGGATCTTAGCAGGTGTAACAAGGTTGTCAGAATAAGCGACAGCTGTTGGTCCTACGAAAGTCTCATCAAGTCCCTCGATACCGAGCTCCTTAAATACTAAGCGCAAAGTTGTGTTCTTGATAACCTTGTACTTAACACCGTTCTTACGAAGTTCAGCACGCATGTTTGTATCCTGCTCAACTGTAAGACCACGTGCAGCTACAAATACGAAAGATGCAGCATCCTTGTACTCAGCTACGAGATCAGCAACAACCTGCTTCTTAGCAGCTAGAATCTTCTCACTTGGCATTTTGTGGTATTCCTCCTTGTCAGAATATTTAAAAACCCCTCAGGCCAATAAGACATGAGGGGTTGAAACTTCATTTATCACTTAGTCCCATAACCTCGGCAGGAAACCAATTGGTAATTACAAAAACCTGCTGTCTTTGGCAATGAACGGATATTTACTTGTATTGTGTGGTCAAAAACCACGAGGTGTATGATACACCATCTCAAGGTATTAATGCAAGACCTATATTAAAGGAACTTACTTGTGTTTACCTTGATGCCAGGGCCCATTGTAGCGGAAAGAGCAACGCTCTTAAGGTACTGTCCCTTAGCTGCAGCCGGCTTAGCCTTAACGATAGCATCCATGATTGTCTTGAAGTTCTCTTCGAGCTTCTCCTGACCGAAGGATACCTTACCGATTGGGCAGTGGATCAAGTTTGTCTTATCGAGACGGTACTCAATCTTACCTGCTTTGATATCGTTGATAGCCTTTGTAACGTCCATTGTTACTGTTCCGGACTTAGGGTTTGGCATCAATCCCTTAGGACCCAAAACCTTACCGATACGTCCTACAACACCCATCATGTCAGGTGTAGCAACAACTACGTCGAAGTCGAACCAGTTCTCTTTCTGGATCTTCTCTACCAAATCCTCAGCGCCTACATAATCTGCACCAGCAGCTGTAGCCTCATCAGCCTTAGGTCCCTTAGCGAAAACGAGAACCTTCTTGGAACGACCTGTTCCGTGAGGAAGTACTACTGCGCCTCTGACCTGCTGATCTGCGTGACGGGAGTCAACGCCCAAACGAACGTGGATCTCAACTGTCTCGTCAAACTTAGCCTTACCTGTCTCCTGTACAAGACGAATAGCCTCGGAAGGATCATAGGCTGTTGACTTATCTACGAGCTTAGAGAGCTCTGTATATCTCTTGCCTTTTTTCATTTGTCTTTTCCTCCGCTATTATCTTTCTACAACGATACCCATGGATCTTGCTGTACCAGCAACCATCTCTGCGCAAGACTCGATGCTTGATGCGTTTGTATCTGGCATCTTGATCTGAGCGATCTTCTTGCACTCCTCAAAAGAGATCTTAGCTACCTTGTTGGAGTTTGGCTTACCGGAAGCCTTCTCGATGTTGCAAGCTTTCTTAAGCAATACAGGTACCGGTGGAGTCTTTGTGATGAAAGAGAAAGAACGATCAGCGTAAACTGTAATAACTACAGGAATTACAAGACCTGCGTCCTTTGCTGTTCTCTCGTTGAACTCTTTAACGAACTGCGCGATATTAACACCGTGCTGTCCGAGAGCTGGTCCTACCGGTGGCGCCGGAGTTGCTTTGCCTGCAGGTATCTGTAACTTAATGTAACCTGTGACTTTTTTAGCCATAATGGCCACCTCCCAAAATTAATAATTTATCTTAACGACGGGTAAACCCGTGATAAGTCAGATTCTGATTACCTGTGCGAAGTCTACGCTTACAGGTGTTTCTCTTCCGAACATGGAGATACGTACAGTAACCTGCTGCTTCTCCATATCGATTGCTTCTACCTTGCAGATGCTGTCGATAAACGGTCCAGAGATGATTCTTACTGTGTCGCCTACCTCATAGTCAACGCTTGGTACCCAGTCAGTAGCAAGACCCATTGTTACGAGGTCTTCTTCTGTCAAAGGCAAAGGTCTGTTGGCGTTAGGACCTACAAAGCCCGTAACTCCTCTGGTATTTCTTACGATGTACCAGATCTCCTCGTTATATACCATCTTTACGAATACATAACCAGGGAACTTCTTACGCTGAACGACCTTCTTCTTGCCATCTTTAACTTCGATGACATCCTCAGTCGGAACCTGAACTTCCTGGATCATCTCCTGAAGCCCTCTGTTCTCAACCATTTTCTCCAAAGTAGTCTTTACTTTTTTCTCATAGCCTGAGTATGTGTGAATTACATACCACTTAGCTTCCAACTGTTCAGACATTATTACACTCCTATGTAAAGTGGCTTAACGCCATGCTGTAAGACAATTTCTTATGTTGATGCCGTTGTCTCTGCTGATGTCTCTGAAGAATCTGCACTGGACTCAGAAGACTCAGCGCTTGTTTCAGAAGCTGCTGTGCTCTCCTCTGAGATCTCGACTGAAGACTCTGTTGGATCTACCTGGTCATAGAAACCGACCTTGTTAAGGATCCAATGTCCGCCTTCGCTAACGGCATAAAGATAGATGGCAAAGAAAATGATAACAACAAATACAACAGCGCAAATAGACTTGAGCTTTGCTTTTGAAGGCCAGATAACCTTCTTAAGCTCGGAGATTACGCCCTTGAATCCAGCGGCAATTCGAGCAAAGATATTCTTCTTCTTGTCAGCCATTTATTAATACCTCTTTTTACAGGACAAGGATTACTTAGTTTCCTTGTGTACTGTGTGCTTCTTGCAGAAAGGACAATACTTCTTGAGCTCGAGTCTCTCAGAATCGTTCTTCTTGTTCTTGTATGTCTGATAATTTCTCTGCTTACACTCTTCACATGCTAATGTAAGCTTGTCACGTGCACTGGCCTTTGCCATATCCGAACACCTCCAAAAAATATTGTCTTCCTCTATATGTTCACCATGCAAAACTGCATTTTTAAGCGCAATAAAAAAAGACCTCTACGGGTTTAGCGTTTGAAATTTTATCACAGGTCGGGGTAATAGTCAACGAATATTTTAATCGTTTTTAAGGGCGCCCGATGCTTCGAGCGCCCCTTCATTATCTACATATATAGAAGTCTGTCAAGTTTCTTACCTTACGATGGCATACTCCTTGCAGATTCCCGTAAACTCAGGACATGTGGAGAAGAAGTTAAATACTTCATCTCTTGTCGTGCCATTCTTGAGTTCGCTGAGCCAATATGCTTTACCTTCAGCCTCTGGTTCACGTCCCATGAATGTCTTATACATACGATAGATATATTCCTCATCACTGTACTTAGCATTCACGAACTCTGGGCTATAGAAGAATTCCTTTGCTGCCTGTGTTCCACTAAGTTCCTGGTTAGTCAGTCCAAGACTCCAGAACTTAAGTCCGCCCTCCTCAGGATCTCTTCCGAGGCATTCAGTATAAAGTCTTGTTGCAAAAGCAGTAGCATTAGCAGAAGCGATGGTGGCTTTTGCTCTAGTAGCGCCTGATCTTACACCATAGGAAGCACAAACATTGCACCACTCTTCAGAGTTGATAAAGCAATCTACTACAACATCACGTCCCTGTGTCTTAAGGCTATTCATCCAGAAGTTGAATCCGTCAGGATCATCTGCTGCATCTCTGTTAAAGAATGTCTTATAGAGAACTTCAAGGAACTGCTTATCGTCAAGACCTCTGTCGTTGAACTCTTTACTCAAGAGAAATTCCTTGGCACATTGTGCACCGTCAAGGTCTCCATTACCTACATGCTCACACCAGAATGCTTTTCCTTCAGGCTCGGATGCACGGTTCAAAGCGACTGTGTAAAGTCTCTCGACGAAATCTTCAAATCCGCCGCCTGTTGTTGATGGAGCAGGTGTTGTTGGAGCTGGTGTAGACGGTGCCGGTGTTGATGTTGCTGTCCACTTAGCATAGAGAGTAATATTCGACGTTACCTCTGAATTGAAATCATATGCTTTTGTGCAGGCAGAGTCTGTATACCAACCGCCAAAAGTGTAGCCGTCAGCAGTAAGATCCGCTGGTTTTGTTGGCTTATCACCAGAAATAACTGTTTGAGTTGCCGGAGCAGAACCATTGCCATTATTGTTGAATGTAACTGTATATGCGGGAATAAAGATTGCATATAAATATGTATCTTTACTTACAGTGAAAACATAAGTCTGCTGATCTGATACATAGTTATCATCTTCATCAACCCATTGCTTGAAAACATATCCGGCATCGGGCTGAGCCGAAGCAGTAATAACATCTCCATTTTCTTTGTTGCATCCGCAAGCTGAACACCAATCTGTTTTATATCCATTTCCAACTAGACTGACTTGACCGTGTTCACTTTTATCATTGTAAGCACCAACCCACGATGTTTTAGAAGGTGGTTCTGGGTCATCGACACTAAAGACAATTTCTGCGGTATCTAATACAACCCAGTCGTTATCAGTTCCAACTCCGTCCTCATCGTAGGATAGTGTTGCAGTTACTGTATATGTCCCTACATAAAGTCCGCTTACAGGCTTAATAGTTGCAATTATATATTCTGTATCTAAATCAGTTATAGCTACACCTGAACTCGCGAAAGTATAGTCCAGAACAAAAGCCTCAGTATCACCGGCAGTCAGTTCAAGTTTCAAGCATTCAGGAAGATTGTTCAAGTAATCAAATCCTGTCTTCATTTTAATATCTTTGCAATATTCGGAATTGTTATAGCCCTCCTCAACAAATCCAAAATAAAGATTTCTGATTGATGCCAAGATCTGAGAAGAAGGATCAGATTCAAATATAGCATATAAATATGTATCTTTACTTACAGTGAAAACATAAGTCTGCTGATCTGATACATAGTTATCATCTTCATCAACCCATTGCTTGAAAACATATCCGGCATCGGGCTGAGCCGAAGCAGTAATAACATCTCCATTTTCTTTGTTGCATCCGCAAGCTGAACACCAATCTGTTTTATATCCATTTCCAACTAGACTGACTTGACCGTGTTCACTTTTATCATTGTAAGCACCAACCCACGATAGTCCTTCCGCATTAACAACTCTGCTTATCGGAAAAGCAACAACTATCAACATTACTGTCAAAAGCATACTTAATATTTTTACAATTGCCTTTCTCATTTTGATCCCCCCTTTTATGTTTATAGGTAAAAACAAAAACGCAACCTGCCCAAAACAAACCGCGTTAATAGTTCAATTGAAAAAAGACACATGAAGACTCAAGCCTGACTGACTGAGAGATTGTCCGCCTGATGTTCATATACGTTATACCTTTCTTTTACAATCCAAAAACTTTTTTGATATGTGCATTATCTCATATTTAACATCATCCTGCAAAAGAAAAACGTCCCTGATCGATTTTCGATCAGAGACGTCGTCCGTATAATTCAATTAATTATCCTCTCTCGATCGCGTAATCTTTACAGATCTGTGTGAACTCAGGAGACTTAACGAACTCATTGAAGACTTCTTCTTTTGTCATTCCGCTCTTCATGTTGTTAAGCCAGAAGTTCATGCCATCCTCGTCAGGCTGCCTTCCCATGAATGTCGTGTACATTCTCGTAAGAAGTCCCTCATTATCAAGATTAAAGTCGTTGAATTCCTTACTGAAGAAGAACTCATGTGCTGCCTGCTTACCTGTAAGTTCGAGATTGGTTAGGCCCAAGCTCCAGAACTTAAGGCCATCGGCTTCAGGATCGCGGCCAAGACACTCGGTATAAAGTCTTGTAGCAAAAGCAGTTGCATTAGCTGATGCTATGGTTGCTTTTGCTCTAGTAGCACCTGATTTAACTCCGTAGGAAGCGCATATGTTACACCATTCTTCCGAATTGATGAATCCGTCAACAACTTTGTCACGACCTTCAGTCTTAAGACTGTTCATCCAGAAATTAAAACCATTAGGATCTTTTTCTGCATCACGATCAAAGAATGTCTTGTAGAGGACCTTGAGGAACTGTTCATCGTTTAATCCTCTGTCGTTGAACTCTTTGCTCAAGAGGAATTCCTTGGCACATTGTGCACCGTCAAGGTCTCCATTACCTACATGCTCACACCAGAAGGCTTTTCCTTCAGGTTCGGACTGACGGTTAAGTGCTACTACATACAAACGCTCAACGAAATCACTGAAGGACATCTCTTCAGGTACTTCAGGAATTTCAGGTACTTCAGGAACTTCAGTAACGTCAGGTACTTCAGGCACTTCAGGGATCTTTTTCTCCATGGAGATGCTGAAATCAAATTCCATTTTTTCGTACATTACAGGAAGGGCTATATAGTAAGTCTTTCCACCGGTCAGATCAACTTTGAGATCATAGTTTTCTGCCGGCACACCTCCGTACAGATCTTCAAACATTGCACTAATGCTCTCGTCTATCAGATTTCTGCCGGAATCAAAGACCGCAATGGTCTGCGGTGATACCAGTTTTTTTGAAACTTTCAGATCGTACGTGCCTGTCTCTTCGGGAGTGAAAGAATATATTGCCTGACCGAATTCTTCGCCGTCCGGTTGTGCTTTATAGTGATACGTCTGTCCGGTCTTTACCTTTTCGCCTTCTCCGTCCTCAAACAGGAAACTGAAAATATAATAACTTACACTTGTTGAGCCTTTGCGCTCGTCGCACATTACGACAATACTTTTCCAGTCTGACGGTATCGCTGTCGGAATCTCATCGACGTTCATGTTTTCTCCCGAAAACATCCCGTAAAGTGCATATTTAATTTCATCGTCGGGATCGCCGCCGTAAACTGTCTCGGGGAACTTGAACTTACGTTCTTCACCCGGCTTAAGTGCCTCTATCTTATAGTCGTAATCTTTCCCGTTTTTAAATGTAAATGCCGGTAACGGTAGTATCTCGAATATAAACCTTGTAGCAAAAGACCCGTCCTTGCTTGTTACATTACATGCATAGTACTCCGCTTTTCCCTTGCCGGCATTTATCTCAAGAGTCTTGTTCTTTGTCCCGATGCTCTGGAAGTGATTATCCTTTGTAGTATCATGCGTCCAGCTGTAATCAAGTTCCATTCCGTCAGGAAGACTTCCCGTGACAAGATCGATCTTTAAGTCAGAATCTTCTACCGGAGTATAGTAATTCCAATCTCCGCCATAGTAGCCGCTCCAGAAATCTCCATTCCTCAGCTCCACTCCATAACTGTTCTTCCCCGGCTCCTTGGCCTTGACTTCAATATCGAAGTCATAACTGAAGCGGATCTGAAAAAATCCTTCTGATGCACCGACAACAACATAGTAGTAAGTGTCGCCCTCCAGTTCAACAGATATGTCAGGGCAGTTACTTGACTTTATCAGTTTCCCGCTCAAGTCGTAGACATCGATCGGAATATTTCTGGCATAGTCTGAATACTTTGCCACCTGTTCATCTGCATATATCCTGTACGTCATTGGCTGATCAGTCTTGAACTTAAAGGTGGTCGGCTCCCCGCTATCAAGTATCCATACATAGGAATACATATTCACGCTTATGTAATCATCCGTGTCAGGTCCATCCGCCCGGACTTTACCTGAATTGATGACAGGTATCAATGTCATACACATCAATACGGTAAGGATCGATGCTATCATTCCCGTAATCCTTTTTCGCGAAAACAAACTCATAGTTACCTTCTCCTTTCTTGGGGTTACATCAAACTGAATACATGGTTTGATGATATCAGAATGAGGCACTATTTTCACAGCCGTTTTGCCAAAAAAGCGGTTCCGATAAAACCTAAATAATAACGTCCCTGATCAATCATCCGTGACTGATCAGGGACGCTGTTATTTTTTGTTGTGTGCTTACTTATCTTTGAATCGCATATTCGTTGCAGATTCCCGTGAACTCCTCACAAGTCGAGAAGAAGTTGAAGACTTCATCTCTGCTTGTTCCCTTGCTTAAGAGATCAAGCCAGTATGCTTTACCCTCAGCTTCAGGTTCACGGCCCATGAAGGTCTTATACATACGGTTGATATACTCTTCATTACTGTACTTAGCATTCACAAATTCAGGACTGTAGAAGAATTCTTTTGCAGCCTGTGTTCCGCTAAGTTCCTGATTGGTTAATCCCAGACTCCAGAACTTAAGACCTTCTTCCTCTGCATCTCTTCCGAGACACTCTGTATAGAGTCTTGTAGCAAATGCAGTTGCATTAGCGGAAGCGATGGTTGCTTTTGCTCTTGTAGCACCTGATCTTACTCCATAAGAAGCACAAACGTTACACCACTCTTCAGAGTTGATGAAGCAATCAACTACGGAATCACGTCCCTGAGTCTTGAGACAGTTCATCCAGAAATTGAAACCGTCTTTATCATCCTTAGCTTCTCTATCAAAGAAGGTCTTATAGAGAACTGCAAGGAACTGTTCATCAGTAAGTTTTCTGTCGTTGAACTCTTTACTCAAGAGGAACTCATTGGCACACTGAGCACCGTTAAGATCTCCGTTACCTACATGCTCACACCAGAATGCTTTTCCTTCAGGTTCGGACGGACGGTTCAAAGCTACCGTATAAAGTCTTTCTACGAAATCTTCAAAGCCGCCACCTGTTGTAGAAGAGTTGGATGAATTTGATCCGCCGGAGATACTCAGATCAAAGTTGAATTCACCGATTAGTTTTGGAATTGCTATGTAATATGTTTTACCTGCTGTCAGTTCAACCGTAAGGTCGTAATCTTTACCGTTATTCCAAAGACCGGTTGGGTCACTGTAGGAACCGATGTTCTCCGCCACTACGTTTCGATCGGAATCAAAGACTGCCAAAGCCATAGCGTATGAGCCGGAATTAGAGAAAGTCAGGCTGTAGGAACCTGTTGTCTCAGGAGTGAAATTAAGGATTGCCTGACCGCGTCCTTCCTTATCTGCCGAATCATCAATATGATAAGTCTCTCCGCTCTTTGCTTTTATTCCGTCTCCATCTGCAAACACAAAGTAGAAAAGCATATATTCCAACGAATTAGTTGCGTTTGAGCCTGATGCATAACAGAAGACAGAGGCATATTTCCAATCTGACGGTATCTTATCAGGAGATTTATCCATATCGTACTTGGTCTTTCCGTTTTCAGAAATTTCCATCATGCCATAACTGATATCCTTATCCCTGTTGCCGCCGTATACGAAATCAGGGAAACTCAATCCGCGCTCTTCACCCGGCTTGAAAGCTTTGACCGAACAAGCAAATGTTGAACCATCTTTATATGCAAACATATAACCGGTTTCCAAATTGAACACAAATGAAGTATCAACAGATCCGTCCTTACTCTTTACATTGCAAAGATAGTAATCGTCCACATCCTTACCGACATTCAGACTAAGCGGCGAGTTTGCAGTTCCTATGGTCATAAAATTGCCTGATTTATCCTTATCCTGACCCCAAGAGTAATCGAGTTTCATGCCGCTTGGAAGATCTCCGATGCTCAAAGACAGCTTAACATCGGATCCTTCCATGATGGGATATCTGTCCCAATATCCGCCATATGTCTGACTCCAGAAATATGCATTACGCTGAAGAGTATTGTATTTATCGCTTCCGGGGATCTTATATTCTACTTGCAGCCGGAAGTTGTAATCAAAGAAGATCTCAAAACCGGTATCTTTACCGTTATAGACAACGTAGTAATACGTGCCGCCCTCCAACTGAATGGTCATATCAAGTACATCGCTGGTCTTTATAAGCTTCTTGTTTTTGTCATAAACTGCCAATGCGTTAGGTCCGGAACCACATCCGTTTGCTAAATCAACCTCACGTACATGGATCCTATACATCATTGTATCTTCTGTATCAAACTTGAACGTTACTGTCTCTTGGCCATTATATATGGTCTCTCGGTCATAAACATGTACACTGGCGTAATGTTCAGTGTCAGGTCCGTCAGCTCTTACTTTGTCTGAGGCCGCAAACGGGATCAGCGCCGTGAGCATCACCGCTGTGATTACTGACGCGATCAGTCTTGTTACTCTTTTTCTCGAAAACATAACCCTTTTTATTCTCCTCTCCCTTGTGCTTATACACTAACATACTTTATCAAATTAGCATGATTCTTTCGGTTAATATATTAAAAACCGTGAAGTTCATATCAAAAAACGACACCGTGCAGGTGCCGTTTTCGAGAGATCAAATTATAAAAGAGATCATCTTCTGCTTCTAAGCTCGTTATTGAGATCTTCCAATGTGATTCCCAGGTTAGCCATGAGAACGAGCATGTGGTACTCAAGGTCAGCAAGCTCTGCGATAACTTCGTTCTTATCCTGCTTTGCTGCAGCGATAGCTGTCTCGACAGCTTCCTCACCGAGCTTTTTAGCGATCTTCTCTGTACCCTTTTCCATGAGATAGTTGGTATATGAACCCTCAACCGGGTTTGCCTTACGATCCATGATTACGCTATATAATTCCTGAATGATATCCATAAGTTTACCTCCGAACAATATTTGGTATTATATCAGATTTCGTCTAAGGTGCGATAGAAGCAACTTCTGTTTCCCGTGTGGCACGCTGCACCTGTCTGATCGACAGAGTAAAGAAGCGTGTCCATGTCACAGTCGATCCTTGCTTCGATGACCTTCTGGAAGTGACCTGAGGTCTCGCCTTTTTTCCAGAGGCAGTTCCTGGATCTGGAATAGTAGTGCATGTAACCTGTCTTACATGTGAGCTCGAAAGATTCGAAGTTCATGTATGCCATCATGAGGACCTCACCGTTATAGTGATCTTTTACGATAGCAGGTACCATGCCGTCGCTGTTCTTCTTGAACTGCTGCCAGAGCTCGAGTTCTCTCGTGAGCTTTCTTACCGGAATGCCTTCTTCAGAGAGGTAATCCTTAAGGTCTCCGATGGCGATCTCGCCGAAGTGGAAGAGGCTTGCAGCAAGAACTGCGTCTGCCTTACCTTCGATGATGCCGTCTCTGAAATCCTTCATGGAACCTGCTCCGCCTGATGCGATAACAGGAACGCTTACGTTCTCAGCGATGAGAGAGGTGATCTCATTATCGTAGCCGCTCTTTGTGCCGTCCTTGTCCATGCTGGTAAGAAGGATCTCACCTGCACCGAGTCTGACGACTTCCTTGGCCCACCAGAGGGCGTCGATGCCTGTAGGCTTTGTACCTGCGGCGATAACTACTTCACAGCCTGACGGGAATCTGTCTTCCTGTCCTTCTCTTCTTTTGACGTCGATAGCTACGACTACACACTGGGAACCGAATGTCTCGGCTGCCTCGCGGACGAAGTCCGGATTTTTGACTGCAGCGGAGTTAAGTGAGATCTTGTCAGCTCCTGCGTTAAGGATGTCCCTAATGTTTTCGATGGTCCTGATGCCGCCTCCGACAGTGAAAGGAATGAAGACTTCATTGGCTACGCGGTTTACCATGTCAATGATGGTGTCGCGTGCTTCGAGTGTAGCGGAAATATCCAGGAATACGAGCTCGTCGGCACCTGAGAGATTGTACTGCTTGGCACACTCGACAGGGTCACCTGCATCCCTTAGGGATACGAAGTTGACGCCCTTAACGACGCGACCGTCTTTTATGTCGAGGCATGGGATTATACGTTTAGCATACATTTTCTGAGGTCAACCTTTCCTTCGTAGATGGCTTTGCCGATGATAACGCCTGCGCAGCCGCTGTCCTTGATGTGGAATACGTCCTCGTCGGAACCGATTCCGCCTGAAGCGACTACGTTAAGACCTGTCTTGTCGACGAGTTCTTTGGTGCTGTCAAATGCAGGACCTGAGAGCATTCCGTCACGGGAGATGTCGGTGAAGATGATCGTCTTCGCACCGATCTCCTTCATCTGGAAAGCGAAGTCAACGGCCTTGACGCCGCCGCCTTTTGTCCAGCCGTCAACGGCTACTTCACCATCGTGAGCGTCGATGCCGATAGCGATGTTGTCGGCATAGAGCTTAAGAGCTTCTTCGGTGAACTTACGGTCCTTGATCGCAGATGTGCCGATGACGCAGCGGGTTACGCCGTAGTCCTCGATCCATCTTTTGAGTGTATCCATGTTTCTGATGCCGCCGCCGGTCTCGACCTTAAGGCCTGTCTCGGCTGCGATCTCTTTGATGATCTTGTGGTTAGTCGGGACTCCTGATCTGGCTGCGTCGAGGTCGACGATGTGGATCCATGTTGAGCCTGCCTCAACAAAATCCATTGCCTGACCCATAGGGTCGTCACGGTATACCGTTACGTCGTCGTATTTGCCCTGTCTTAAGCGGACGCACTTGCCGCCCAAAAGATCGATTGCAGGTAAGATGATCATTTATCCGACTCTCCTTACGAATTTTCTTAATATGTTGAGTCCTGCCTCACCGCTCTTTTCAGGGTGGAACTGGCAGGCGAAGATGTTGTCTTTTTCGATGGCGCAGCAGTATTTGATGCCGTATGTGGTATAAGCTGCCACGTCACTATTGTTTTCGAGATCACAATAGTATGAGTGAACAAAGTATACGTAGTCGCCTTCGGACAGGATGCTGCCCTTTACGTCCTGAAGGTCGTTCCAGCCGATCTGAGGGATCTTAAGGCCGATGGATGACGGGAACAGTCTGACGGTTCCCTTGATAAGGCCGAGGCCCTTGACGTTATTGTCATCACCGAAGCTCTCTTCGGACTCGTCGAGGAGCATCTGCATGCCAAGGCAGATACCGAGGAACGGTGTGCCCTTAGCGACAACTTCCTTAACGACTTCGTCCATGCCGGCTTTCTTAAGAGCTTCCATGGCAAAACCGATGGCGCCAACTCCGGGGAGTACAACGCCGTCTGCGTTAAGGACTGTATCTCTGTCAGATGTGATGACGGACTTAGCGCCTATATGATCGAACGCCTTCTTGACCGAAGCCAGATTTCCTGCACCGTAATCGATGATCGCGATCATGTATTACTCGAGTTCCTTTCCTGTGAGCTTGGAGTAGCACTCGCGGTACTTCTCAGCTGTCTTGGCGATAACTTCGTCAGGAAGCTTTGGAGCCGGATATGTCTTATCCCAGTCGAGTGTCTCGAGCCATTCTCTTAAGTACTGCTTGTCGAAGCTCTTCTGTGCTCTGCCAGGCTCGTAGTCTGCTGCATCCCAGAAACGTGAGGAGTCAGGTGTGAACATCTCGTCAGCTACAACGAGCTTGCCGTCGATCTTACCGAACTCGAACTTGGTATCTGCGAGGATGAGGCCCTTTGTGAGAGCATACTCGGATACGGATGTGTAGAGCTTCAAAGCTGCTTCCTTGAGAGCCTTTGCGTCTTCCTCGCCGAGGAGGTCGATGAGCTGCTCGTATGTGATATTGATGTCGTGTCCTTCGTCAGCCTTTGTGGAAGGTGTGAAGAGCGGCTCAGGGAGCTTGTCGCCCTGAACGAGGCCCTCAGGCATCTTCATGCCGCCGACTGTGCCGGACTTCTTGTATTCCTTAAGTGCGGAACCTTCGAGGTAGCCTCTTACGATGCACTCGCAAGGAAGCATCTTAACTTTCTTAACGAGCATTGAACGGCCCTTGAGTTCCTCTTCGTACTTATCGAGACCCATCGGGTATTCCTTAGGATCTGTTGTTATAACGTGGTTAGGGATGATGTCCTTTGTGAAATCGAACCAGAATGCTGAGATAGAAGATAATACCTTGCCCTTATCAGGGATCAGTTCGTCGAAAACAACGTCAAACGCTGAGATCCTGTCTGTTACGACCATGAGAAGTGAGTCGCCCAGATCATAGACGTTTCTGACCTTTCCTTTGATAAATACCGGCAAATCGATAAAATCCGTATCCTTGATAAGCATATTCATACCCTCCGTTTTATTATTTATATTAAAACTGAACCTTGATTATACATCTAAGGCAGAGTTTTTTCGATAAGAAAAAAGTTAACCCATGACCTGACCGCAGACGATGAACTTACTGGTGTAAGCATAAGGCTCCACGAAGTAGTTCCAGTTACCGTCTTTGGTATTTCCGACCTCGACTACGTAAGGCTCGCCGTCGATATAGACCTCGCACCAGTAGTGCTGCGCGCCCGGAGCACTCCTTCCGCGTGAGCCCTGGATAAGCACCGCGTCGTAACCGAGCATGCACAGGAACTCGACCATTACGCCGTTATACTGTGCGCACTGACCGCTCTTGTTCTCCAGTGCGGAGACTGCGAAGCTTGACGTGCCGCCGCCGTAGACCATGTTGTTGTGTACCCAGTAAAGAAGGAACGAAGCCTTCTCACCGTTGGTCCATGACGGATCGAAATATGTCGCTGCAAAGTTATTTATTGCTTTGATATCTGCCTCAGGGATGGTCCTTTCCTCCCATACACGCTCTGAACCCTGAACGTTACAGAACTTGTAGGTGGTCTTCGGCTGGAGGTTAGTAACAAGATCCAGCTTCGTTACGCCGTCGTAGAGGTAGTAGTCCTTGAACCTGTCGTAAGCAGGATCCGGAGCCACTATATTGATCCTTACGGATTCACCCGGCTCGATGCCGTTAGCTACGCAAAGATCCGTGAACTCCTGGGAATCGGAAAATCCGTTAAAGAGCTCAGCTACCGGGTTGATGGACTTCGATACAGTCTCTACCCAGAATGCCTCACCTGATGACTCAGGCTCTCTGTTAAGGAAGACGTTATAAAATCTTCTGACGAGTTCTTCAGGAGTCATGTCCTTGGCAGCGGTCTTAAACTCCTCGCTCATGAAGAATCCGTAAGCGGCTTTCTTACCGGTTACGTTCTTCTGGCTTAAGTCGTTGACCCAGAACTTCAGTCCGTCTTCGTCGGCAGGTCTTCCGAGACAGCCGTCGTAGAGCCTTTTTACAAAGCCTTCTATACCGGAATCATATGACGTTGTGACCTTCGTAGGACCACCCGGAAGGATTCCGTAGCCGTCGCAGATCTTGTGCCACTCGTCAGATCCCGCGAATTCCCAGAGGACGTCATCCTTACTGAGGAGGCCGTCCTCCAGGTCGTTATACCAGAATTCAAAACCCGCACTCTCAGGTTCTCTGTCGAAGAAAACCTTATAAAGCACCGTCAGATACTCTTCGTTGTTGAGATTCTTGTCAGTAAACTCAGGGCAGTTCGTGATACTCTTGAAGATCTCGAGACCCGTGTTCTTCTGTCCCATGAGAAGTCCCGTCCAATAGTTCAGGCCCTCCTCCTCAGGATCACGTCCGAGAGCGATGGTGTAGATCCTTGATACGAATCCCTTCGCACCTTCTTCTTCGTTATCTTTTTCTTTCTCGAAAAAGAATAATCCGCTTCCGACGTCTATAGGATCTCTCATATCTGCCAAGACGGCCGCAGACGGTACCAGGACCGATACCGCGATCATCGCTGAAGCTGCACCAAGTGCTATTTTTCGAATCATTAATAAACTTCCTCTCACACAAAATACCCCTACATTTTATAACGGATACTGTGCGGTTTTCTGTGATTTCTGTGTTAATTAATCAATTTTTTACAAAACACCCTTGGTTGAAGGCACCTCATCCGCATTTCTCGGATCGATGCTTACAGCCTGTCTTAAGGCTCTTCCGAATGCCTTGAACAGAGCTTCCATCTTGTGGTGATCGTTCGCGCCGTACGGGCAGTCCAGGTGCAGGGTTATGTCTGCATTCGTTGCAACTGCCCTGAAGAACTCTTCAGCAAGCTGCGTATCCATCGTGCCGCACATAGGTGCTGCGAAGTCGCACTTAAATACCAGGAAGCCTCTTCCGGAGATATCGATGGAGCACTGAGCGAGAGCCTCATCCATTGGGATGGAAGCAAATCCGTATCTCGTGATGCCCTTCTTCTCGCCAAGCGCCTTGCTAATGGCCTGGCCCAAAGCGATTCCGATATCCTCAACGGTGTGATGTGCATCAACCTCAAGATCACCGCTGCACTTGACCGTCAGGTCAAATCCGCCGTGTCTCGTAAAACCGTTCAGCATGTGATCGAAAAATCCCACGCCCGTGTCGATATCAGCATTTCCCTTGCCGTCGAGATCTATCTCGAGTGAGATATCCGTCTCCTTGGTAACGCGTCCGATGCCTGCTACTCTGTTCATGCTCTTTCCTCCTTGATGGCACTGATGAGGCCGTTCATCTCCTCGTCTGTTCCTATGGTGATCCTTAAGTAATCTCCGATCACCGGCTTATCGAAAAATCTAACCAGGATTCCTCTTTCCTTGAGTTTAGCATAAAGCTCACCCGCCTTTATCCACGACGGCTTCGCGAAAACGAAGTTGGCCGAAGACTCGCACACGGTAAAGCCAAGCTCCTTAAGCTCTTTCACTGCCCGCTCTCTGGTGTTGATTATCTTCATCCTGCATTCCTGATAGTATGCATCATCATCGATAGCCGCAGCCGCGAGCTTCTGTGCGATCCTGTCCACAGGATACGAATTGAAAGAATCGCGGACTCTCATCATGCCGTCGATGAGTTCCTTGGAACCGATGGCATAACCCACGCGGATTCCCGCGAGGCCGTACGCCTTAGACAAAGTCTTCACAACGATGAGATTCGGATACTTATTAACGAGCGTGACCGCTGTCTCGTACTCATTCTTAAAAGCCGCATAAGCCTCGTCGATCAGTACGACACTATCAGGATTACCCTTAACGATCTTCTCGATATCCGTAAGACTCAGCGCGATACTCGTAGGCGCATTCGGATTGGCAATGGCGATACCGCAGTTTTCCCTGCCGATATAATCATCCGCATTGATCGTGAAATCATCCTTAAGCGGGATCTTCTCCGTCTCCACATCATAAAGCTGTGAATATACAGGATAGAAACTATAAGAGATCGAAGGCACCAACACCTTCTTATCCGTATTATTTTTCTCCTCGAAAAAGCTCTGCCAGCAAATAGCGAGAACCTCATCGGAACCGTTACCGACAAAAACGTTCTCAGCCTTGATGCCGTACTCGCCGAACTTATTAGCGACACTCTCTCTTACGATCTGAGAGTCGGTGTTCGGATAGAGTCTGAGCTCCGCGATGTCGATATTATCCAATATCCCGCGGCACTTAGGTGACGGCGGATACGGATTCTCGTTTGTATTGAGCTTAATGACCTTAACGCCGTCTTTCGGCTGCTCGCCTGCTACATACGGCAAAAGCTCATTTGTCTTTTTGTTCCAAAACTTACTCATCTTTATTCCTCAAATCTTACTCTTACTGCGGAAGCGTGACACTCCAGTCCCTCGCTGTCCGCGAACTTGGCTACGTCGTTGTAGCACTCCTTAAGAGATTCCTCATTATAGTTAAGCACGCTCATCTTCTTATAGAAGTCGCCCGTATTGAGCGGTGAGAAGAATCTTGCTGTACCGCTTGTAGGAAGCGTGTGGTTAGGTCCTGCAAAGTAATCGCCCAGCGGCTCCGGTGTGTAGTTTCCGAGGAATATCGCACCTGCGTTATCGATCCTGTCAACGACCTTCTCAGCGTCCTTAACACAGAGCTCCAGGTGTTCAGGAGCAAGCTCCTCACTGAAGGCAATAGCCGTATCAAGGCTGTCGCAGTTGATGATCGCACAGTAAGTGCTCAAGGACTTCTCCAGGATATCCTTACGAAGGCTCTTCTCGGATCTTCTGTCAACAGCTTCGTAGACCTTGTCAGCCAGCTCCTTTGAAGTCGTAAGGACGATCGCGGAAGCGATCTTGTCGTGTTCAGCCTGTGAGAGCATATCCGCTGCAACGAACTCAGGAACTGCTGTCTCATCAGCGATGATCAAGATCTCTGAAGGACCTGCGAACATGTCGATATCGACCTGACCGAATACCAGTCTTTTAGCTGTATTAACGTAGATGTTACCGGGACCGCAGATCTTATCTACTCTCGGGATAGTCTCTGTTCCGTAAGCCATGGCTGCGATAGCCTGAGCGCCGCCGACCTTATAGATCTCGTTAGCGCCTGCGATCGTTGCTGCTGCAAGGATTACCGGTGCGATGGTTCCGTCTTTTCGAGGAGGTGTACAGAAAACAACTCTCTCGACACCTGCTACAGATGCAGGGATAACGTCCATGAGGACCGTTGAAGGAAGCGGTGCCGTTCCGCCCGGAACGTAGATACCGGCAATCCTCAAAGGACGAACGCGTACGCCGATCTTAGATCCCTTTGCCACATCCATCATGAAGCCTTCCTCTTTCTGTTTCTCGTGGAAAGCTCTGATGTTGGCTGCTGCCTTCTTGATGATCTCGAGAAGTTCAGGCTCGACTTCTTTCATGGCCTGATTGATCTCTTCCTTGGTTACGAGGATGTTCGAACTGTCGATATCACAACCGTCGAACTTCTTTGTGTACTTGGAAACTGCGGCGTCACCGTTTTCTCTGATGTCGTCGATCACGGCACTTACAGTCTCGATTACAGGGCCGAGGTCCATCTTGCCTCTTAAACCTAAGAGCTCACATACCTCTTTAAGATTGGAACTTGTACCCTCTATATATTTACATTTCACTATTATGCCTCTTTCTTTTCGTTGTTCATTATATCTACCTGCTTCTTCAAAGCCTCGATCATAGGCTTGATCTCAGAAGCTTTCATCTTCATGGATACTTTGTTTACAACGACTCTGGCGGAGATCTCGGCAACAGTGTCCAGGATGTCCAGACCGTTCTCGAACAAAGTCCTTCCCGTCTCAACGATGTCCACGATGACGTCGGACAAGCCGATGAGCGGAGCAAGCTCGATGCTGCCATGAAGCTTGATTATCTCGACACTCTCACGCTTATAATCCTCGAAGTATGCTCTGGTGATGTTAGGATACTTCGTGCTGACGCGCTTGTTCGGGATGGTATCGAGTTTCCCCTTAAGCTCCTTCGGACCGCAAACGCACATCCTGCATTTGCCGAATCCCAGGTCAATAACTTCGTAGAGCTGTCTTCCTTCTTCAAGAAGAGTGTCTTTCCCGACGACACCGATATCCGCAGCTCCGTATTCAACGTATGTAGGAACGTCAGCAGGCTTTGCGAGAATGAATCTTAAGCCCTGCTTCTCGTCCTCGAGGATAAGTTTTCTGGATTTTTCCTTTGCTGCCGTACAGTCATAGCCTGCTTTCTCGAGAAGCTCGATGGCCTGATCGGCAAGACGTCCTTTGGATAGAGCAATAGTCAACATATTATGCTTCCTCCTTAGTCTCGTTAATGTAGATGCAGGTCTCAATGCCGTTATCGTCGGCATATTTCTCGAGAGCCTCCTGAGTGTAGCCCTGTGTATCAAGTACAACTCTTGTTCCTTCAGCTACCATCTGCTGCTTCATGGCGATAGCAGCCTTTCTAGCGCCTTCGATGGCGATATCGTAACCGATGATGACCTCAGGCTTACTTACCTGAGGGTCCATACCCTGTCTGATGAGAGCGATTATAGCGAGGGACAAGCCGAGGCAGAAACCAACTGCTTCCATGTCTCTTCCGAAAGCGCCCACAACATTGTCGTATCTTCCGCCTGCGATGATCGGGAAGCCTACTTCATAGGTAAAGCCCTTGAAGAGCATTCCTGTGTAGTAGTCGCTGCCGATGAGACCCAAATCGATACTTACATATTTAAGGTATCCGTAATCGTCGAGGATATCGAGTATCTCCTTAAGGTTATCGAGAGCAGCAACAGCTGTCTCGTTGGAGATCCTGTTTCTCATGTCTTCGATGAGCTCGTAAGTTCCCTGTGATTCCGAGAACATAAGGAGTGTCTCTTTGTCTTCATCTGAAAGGCCAAGGTCGGATGCTGTCTTCTCGAGCATAACGACGTCCTTCTGGTCGATGGCATTTCTTATCTTGTCGGATGTTTCCTTGTCGATGTTAAGGCCCTTCATGAAGCCTTCGAAAAGCTTTGTCTGGCCGATGGAGATCTGAAGATCCTTTACTCCGATCTCGAGAGCGGACTCGATGGCAAGTGCGATAACCTCTGCATCTGCAGGTGAACCTGCGCTGCCCATGAGCTCTACACCTGCCTGGGTAAACTCGGACTGCTTGCCGCCGCCTACCTCATTGTAGCGGTACATGTTTTCGATATAACAAAGACGGAGAGGCGGTTCCTCATCCTTGTAGATGGTTGCAGCGAACCTTGATGCAGGGATCGTGCCGTCGTAGCGGATGCAGATGAGCCTGCCCTTCTGGTCGCAAAGCTTATAAAGACCCTGCGGATCAACGTACTCCTTGTCCATGTAGATGTCTGTATATTCGATACCCGGAGTCTCGATCTCGCTGTAGCCGTTCAGGCTGAACAGGTCACGGAGCTTGGCCTCGGCCTCTCTCTTGAACTCGCAGATACCCGGCAACACGTCACTGAAGCCGTCAGGTGTGTAGAATCTGTTGTTACCCATGTTATTTCTCCTGTCTATACTTTTCCAATGTAGAGTTTATCTTATTTAAAGGCCTGCTTCATCACAGGCAGGTTACATTTGGTTTTACTTTACCACTTTAACGCTTTAACGTAGTAAATTAGTAAAGTGTCAACGGTGAAATTATACCTATGATCCCCACATGTGTCAAGGAAGTACGGAATATTTTTTATCGTTCGTGAAAACAGCTGATTCCTGTGCGCACAGCACAGGAATCAGGCTTTTTTGCACAGGAATATCATTCGATAAGTCTTAAGACCTTATCTTAACTGTCTTAAGTAGGATTGCCGTCCATATACCAGCAGTACTTCGAGAAATCGTAGGTGCCGTCTTTTAGTTTGAACCATCGGGTCTGGTTTTCCGTATACCAGGCATCTTCGCTCTTACTGTATCTGAGCCAGCCTATGCCCTCTTCTTCGTAGAAATCCTCGAACCAGTATACCCAGAACTTATTACCGAACAGATCGTTATAGTAGAAATGGCATTTTGTCTCGGGATCATAGTAGTTCTTCTCGGATTCTATGTAATTACATTCTCTTCCGATCGCATATACATAAACCGAGCTCTTTCCATTGTATTTCCCCTCGTTCGGCTTTGGCAGATGCCATAAAGCAGACTCATCATACTTATCCGGCAGGTGGATCCAGTTATCATAGCTGGCCTCGATATACCAACGCCCTTCATCGTAGTCATATTTCATGAGTCCGAAACTGCCGAATTCATTTGAGATCCCATCAAATTCGTATACGACCGAAGGCGGATCCTGCTCGGGATCATACCAGAAATAGCATCCTGTTTCTTCGTCATAATAACGACCGAACTCATCCAGATAGCACATCCTTCCCAACGTCCTGACATAGAAGCTTTCATTGAGGTCATCTTTAGTATAGAACTTGGTGTAATAACCGGGGATCGGGGTAGGCTTTGGAGTATAATCATAACTCACGTCCCACGTACTTCTTTCAATATATCCGTTATCCTTTTTGTTGACCGCTGAATCGATCACGAATATGACTACAAAGAACAATGCTACTGCAATGATCGGGAGGATTATCCCCAGAGAAGGCTTGGTCTTCTCAAGTATCGGGTGGTATTTTTCCGTCTCCCGGAAGATCGGTCTTGAATCCTCTTCGGACGGCGGCTTCGGCCTTGCCTTCTTGTCGGGATTCGGCTTCGGTATCCTCACCTTTTCGATCGTATCTTCGATCTCATCTTCATAGAGAGCTTTTCCGAACGTATCATGAAGTGCCGCGCCGCAATTAGGACACGAAGGAAGGTCTCCTTCTTCCCATGATAATCTTATCTCCGTTCCGCAGAAACTGCAGGCGACAGTCGTCTCGTAGTGCTTATCCTTCTGGATGACTACGCTTTCATAGTATTCGCCGTTCTCGTCGTAATAACCCTTCTTGTAGAGCTTGCCGGTCTCTTTATCGACCCACTCCATCGGGTAATACAGATAATCGTGGTTTACACTTCGAAGGAAAAGAGAAGGTTTGTTGCCGTGAAATCCCGTCGGCTGATCTTTTCTCGGCCGAAGCGGAGGCGTAACAACCTGTCTGACTATGATATCGTCACCTGAAGACTCTATGTTTTTGTTATCCCGGGAGGAATCGTTTGAAGACATATCTCACATCTCCGTATACTGCCTGCGCCTGATTACAAGTGCCGTCTCAAATTCAACATCTTCCATGCAAGTATACAACATCAGGCATATTCTTTGCAATCTATACATATCGAAAAGGGCCGCCTCGCTGGAGGCAGCCCTTTCCTCGGGTTTGGGTATAAAAATGTAGATAATCGGTTAGTTTAGCGGATCATAACTGCTGTCTGTACTGCCTGATCCATAGCTTCCTGAACTGCAGGATTGTACTTGAAGTTCAGTACGATGCCGCCTGCGAGGATTGCTACTGAAAGAACGATCGCAACTGCAAGCTTAGCTCCGAGCTTTGTTTTCTTCTCGAGTCCTTCGGAGATCTCCTTCTGTCTCTTGATAAGGTGTGCACCCAATACGAGGAGTACAGGAGCGAGGAAGAACATTACCATTGTTGAAGCGAGACCCTGCTGAAGTGAAACGCTTGTCTCTGCTGCATCTACTGCCTGACTTGCTGAATCATTTGAGAAGAGTGCGAGAATGATTCCAAGACCTCCTGTAAGGAAGTTGTTCAAGAAGTGTACAAGAGAAGCGAGAAGGATGTTGTTTCTCTTTACAACGAGGAATGCGCAGATGGAACCCAAGACTGCTGTGTTGATGAATCTGATCGGATCCATGTGGAGAGCGCCGAACATAAGTCCTACGATGAGGATGATGACCCAGTCTCTCTTAAGACCGCGGAGGTTGCTAAGGATAGCGCCTCTTGTGATAGCTTCCTCACAGATCGGAGGAAGGAATGCTACTGTGATAAGTGCGAGGATCATCGTTGTACTTGAGAAGAGACCGTCAAGTCCGCCAGATACTACTTCATACACATCAGGCATGAGGATTCCCATTGCATATACGCTCGAAAGTCCGATGCCGAGTCCGCCGAGCCACATAAATACTGCTCCGAAGAAATCTCTTACCGTGATCTTCTTCATAGGGAAAACTTCCTTAAGCGGTGTCTTGTTGATAAGACATGCAACGATCGCGGTTCCCAAAAGTCCGGCCTGTGTAAGGATCGTTCCCCAGATACCGATGTATCCTGATAAGATGGATCCGACGATGATCCAAACTGCTGCGATAAAGAAAAGGACGAACGCTTTCCACGTTCTCCATTTTTTCTGATTACTGATCTTAACTGCCATTTTCATATACCTCCTGACGGCCCTGCCGTTCTTTTATGGTTTTATGATATATGGCGTTGTTTAATTTATCTTCTCGAAAAAGATAAGAAAAGTTCTGCAAATATTTAAGAAAGTATAAAGCGCTGGAAAGTGCTGATATCAGGCTTTTTTCAAGGTCTTAACCGGTTTTTTCACATAGCCTTCCTTGAAAAATCTCACGAAAACCTCGATTACGAGAAGCCAGGTCATTCCCATGAGGCCACAGTTTTCGACAAGGTTAAGGAACTTCATGAGACAAACTCCGCCTGCAAGGTAAGCTACCGTGATGATGTTTATCGTAAAGAGTACGAACTGGAAGATAAACAGTACCGTGTAGCAAAGGTCGAGAAGGTCGAACTTCTTCTCTTCCTGAAGGAACATGGTAAGCGGGATAGCCATGAAGATCAGCATGTACTGATATGAGAATCCTGGCCAGCCTAACATGAAGCAGCAAAGAAGTGCCACTGTCTGCCATCTCTTTTTCGAGAGGACGGCGCAAAGAAGAGTAAGGCCTGCAGTAAAGTGACCGAACCATGATGTAAGGCCCATGAAAGCCTCTGTGTTCTGAATACGAAGGAAGATAGCGCTAAGAGCGATATAAGTGCTCTGGAAGCTTATCTTGTAACCGATGCCTGCCTGAACGGATCCTTCCTTGTCCATGTTGTGAGTAATGCCGCCAAAGAACTGGCCGATGGATTCGATGCCGTCAAAAAGAATGAACGGAACGAAGAAGATGATCAGTGCATAGATGATACAGCGGACCGCTTCTTTATATTTCTTATCCTTTAAGAGAATGAGTCCGAAGACTGCAGGATAGATCTTGATACCGAATGAGAAGCCCAAAGCGATGAGGGCGATCTCTTTCTTGATCTTGTTGTCGGAATCTTTCCACAGGAAGAAGATTCCTGCGAAGATGAATGCCACGATAACACTGTTGCCACGCTCCGCCATAAAGAGGAACGGACCGGACATTATGAGTAACACGATAAGGAGAGCCTGTGTCTTCTTATCCTTATATAAACCGCGGATGATCTCAACAAAAGCGAGGACAGTGAATACCGTATAGAAGAAGAATACCATCAGCGACGCGTAATTCTCTCGAAGGATCCTGCCTCCGACCTTAACTACGTTCTCAGGTATAAAGAGCGACATGAAGCGGTAGAAAACATACGTGATCGGCGGATAGAGTACGCCGTATGAGTATGGGTTCTCATGAGCTGAATCCGTCATGCTGTGGAAAAAATCCATAAAGACATCGGTCTTATCATGCTGGAAAATCTGTTCCCACCAAACATCGCCGCGCGTGATCACTGCCATGATAACTGAGATCAAAAGTCCCAAACTCATGACGGAAAAAAAGATCTTCTTCTTTGTGTTCATCGAAAATTCCTTCCGCTATATTACATATATCTTCTTTTTATCAATATTCGCATTTTTGTCCCATTCATTCAAGTTAAATATTTATGACAACAAAAAGCAGCCCCTTGCGGGGCTGCAGTTAGTTTTGATCAGTTCTTGAAGACTTATCTCTGGATGCCGTAGCTGTTACAGATATTTGTGAACTCCTGCGACTTAGCGAACTCGTTGAATACCTGATCACGGTTCATTCCACCCTTCATCTCACCAAGCCAGTAATTGAGACCACCCTCATCGTATTCACGACCCATGAAGGTTGTATAAAGTCTCTTGATGTACTCTTCGTCAGAAGTATTGAATCCCTTGAACTCAGCAGATGTGAAGAACTGTCTTGCTGCTTCGGAACCTGAAACTTCAAGGTTCGTCAGTGACAATGACCAGAACTTAAGTCCGCCTTCCTCAGCTTCTCTTCCGAGACAGCATGTGTAAAGTCTTTCTGCAAATGCGATAGCATTCTTGGAAGCCTTTGTTGCCTTAGCTGTCGTAGCACCGGATCTGATTCCGTACTCAGCACAGATGTTGCACCACTCCTCGGAATTAATAAATCCGTCAACTACCTTTTCTCTTCCTACAGACTTAAGGCTGTTCATCCAGAAGTTGAATCCATCCGGATCGTCCTTATAGTTTCTGTTGAAGAATGTCTCATAAAGGACTGCCAGGAACTGCTCATCAGAAAGACCCTTGCCCTTGAATTCTGCACTGTTGAGGAACTCTCTTGCTGCATCAGCACCTGTGAGGTTTCCTGCCTCAACGTTCTTAACCCAGAATTCTTTTCCTTCAGGCTCTGATTCACGGCCCAAAGCTACGTTATAAAGTCTCTCTACAAATCCGCCGAAGGACTCGGAATCAGGATCAGGTGTAGGTGTAGCAGGCTCATTAACAGTTACCTTAAATACGACTTCAATGGAGTTGCCGTACTTATCTGTTACAGTACAGGAATAAGTTACGTTGGAATCAGCCTTGAATGTGATCTTGCTTGACTTCTCGCCTGTCACGATATTGAAGCTTGTTCCGTTAGTGGACTTGTACCACTTGTACTTGATACCTGTTGTCTCAGTGTCGTTAACCTTAACTTCCAATGTAACGTCCTTGTCCTTATCGGTTGTAACCGTCTTAGCAGAAGCACTTGTAAGATCCTTAAGAACAGGAACATTAACTGTTACCTTGAAGATCACATTAACTGTATTTCCGTGAGCATCCTTAACTTCACACTTGTAAGTTGTTGTCTCATTCGGAGTAACCTTTACGGACTTAGTTGTGTCGCTCATCTTAGTGAAGTTCTTTCCGTCAGTTGAGCTGTACCAAGTGTAAGTTACGCCTGTTGTTGTATTCTCGCTTACCTTAGCTTCGAGAGTTGTTGAATCAAGTTTTGTGATAGTTACGGACTTAGCTGAAGAAGCCGTATTATCTGTAAGCTTGAAGTTAACCTTTACGCTGTAATCGAGTTTGATAGTCGTACCGTACTTATCCTTAACGCTGCAGCGGTATGTGATGTTTGCATCAGGCTTGATGGTAAGAGTCTGACTTGTCTCGCCGCTGATAGTTGTAAAGTTAGTACCGTCAGCAGACTTCAACCAAGTGTATACAGGTTCTACAGCATTGGTCTTTGCAGTAAGAGTCTTGGACTCACCATAAGTAAGTGTCACGCTCTTCTCGGAAGAGGTTCTCTGATCTTTTATCTCAGGTACAGTTACTGTTACCTTAAAGATGATCTCCTTGCTGTTATTATGCTCATCAGCTACAACACACTTGTAATATGTTGTTACTGAAGGAACTACTGTAACGGTCTCTGCTGTTGAGAAGGAAGAATCGGAATATGTCGTTCCGTCCTCAGATGTGAACCAAGCATAAGTAACTCCCGTTGTCTTGCTGGAGTCGATGACAGGAGCAAGAGTTGTTGATTCAGTCTTTGTGATCGTTACTGACTTAGCAGCATCAGTAGTATTGTCTGTAAGAACATAATTAACTGTGCATGTGAAATCAAGATTGATCTTGGTTCCATACTTATCAGTTACTTCACAGCGATATGTAGAATCATACCACGGTTCGATAGTTAATGTGCTTTCTGTTCCGTCTGTGATCTCGCAGAATGTTTCGTTAACTAACATGAACCACTTGTAAGTCGGCTCTATGGCATTGGTCTTAGCCTCGAGAACAGCTGAATCTGTATAGTCTAATGTTACGTTCTTCTCAGAATCAGTTCTTGTATCACTTATCTCAGGAAGATCGTTAACAGTAACGGTAAATGCAATCTCACATGAGTTGTTGTGCTCATCAGTTACAGTACATGTGTATGTTGTTGATGCGTCAGGTGTTACAGTAACGGAAACGTCGGAGGATGTGAAAGTATCGTCTGTCGAGCAGCTCCAACTGTATGCAACTCCTGTCGTCTTGCTCGAATCAATGACCGGAGCAAGAGTTATAGATTCGGTCTTTGTGATCGTTACTGACTTTGCTTCATCAGTAGTATTGTCAGTAAGAACATAGTTTACTGTAACGGTATATGTAACCACACAAGAGTTACCATGAACATCACTTACAGTACATGTGTATGTTGTTGATGCATCAGGAGTTACAGTAACGGAAGACTCAACAGATGTGAATGTATCATCTGTCGAGCAGCTCCAGCTGTATGTAACATCTGTTGTCTTGCTTGCATCGATATCCGGAGCAAGAGTAGCTGATTCAGTCTTTGTGATCGTTACTGACTTAGCTTCATCAGTAGTATTGTCAGTAAGGACATAATTAACTGTCACGGCAAAATCAAGAACGATCTCTCTTTCGTATTTATCAGTTACCGTACAACGTACAACTGTATTGCCAGTAGGTTCAAAGGTGAATGTCTTTCCAGAAGCACCTGCTATAGGTGTAAAGTTTTCTCCGTCAGAAGACTCGGACCAGGTATAACCTGGTTCAACTGCGTTCGTCTTAGCATCAAGAGTAACTGAGCCGCCAAGATCCACAGCAACTGCATCAGCACCTGTCTCTCTTGTATCGAGCAATTCCGGAATAACAGTTACTGTAAAGACGATCTCGAGAGATTCGCTCTTACCATCGGAAACTGTACACATATAATAAGTATCCGCTGTAGGAGTAACTGTTATGGAAGCAGTTGTTCCGTCGATAGCTGCATATGTCTCACCGTCTGCTGACGAAGCCCATGCATACTGAACAGTACCGTCTGTCTTACTTGTATCTACGGATACTGTAAGAGTTGTGCTGTTATTCTCTACAACTGTTACTGCCAAAGAAGCAGGATCAGTTGTATCACCGAGGACATAAGTAACATTTACGTTGTACTCGAGTTCCAATGTCTGCTCAACTGCATCAGTTATTACGCACTTATAAACACCGGATGCTGTGACATTAGTCAATGAAAGCTTCGAACCTGTCTCTCCGTTAAGAAGAGTAAATTCTGTTCCATCCTTTACATACCAGGCAAACTTAGGACCTGTTACCTGAACGCCCTGTTCTGCATCGATCTCTACATCGTCACCATATACTACAGAATAGTTCTTCTGAGCATCGGTTCTGTTATCGGATATCTCAGGGAGAGTAACCGTAACAGTGAATTCGATACGAAGCGCTCTGTTATATGCATCACCAACTTCACATATATAGTATGCGTCTCTGATAGGTGCGTCTGTATATGTATCACTTGTGGCTCCTTCAATAACAGTGTAATTTTCACCATCTGAAGACTTGAACCATTTAAAATTAAGTCCTGTCACACCTGTATCCAGCATCTTAGCATGCATCGTTACTTCAGTACCTGCGTCAGAAGTAATGTCTCTTTCGATGTTGTCATAGTCAAATCCGAAATCAGGTATAGAGAAGAAAGTAATGGTCGGATATGTTGTTGCTGATGTTGAAACAGTCAACTGGTTGTTTATAAGAGTTGCACCTGAATCGTTAAGATCGACCTCAAACCAATAATTATCGGATGGACAGATATCGATCACAACCTCTGTTCCGGTAACTGCAAACTTCACGCATCCGTTATATATAGCAAAAGCAGTCGAATCCGCACAGCTTACTGTACCGGCCTCACTTGTCATGTCTACTACATTAACATATACGAAGTTAGTTCATTCAACATTCTCGAAAACGTATTCATCTTCGGAAAGGTAGAAGATAATATCATAATCACCCTCCTGAGATGGAGTGAATCTGTATGTGCTGCCACTCTTTGTAAGCTCGATCGGTGCTAAATCACCGCATACAGCGTATGCCTTGTATACATCACCGATCAAGGTGTCGATAACGATCTCATCGCCCATGTAATATACTACTGGCTGATCAGGTGTTATTCCGTTAAATATGAGCTCAGAGGAATCCTCTTCCCTTGCATATTTAACCGTATAGTTTCCGCCGATACGGTTAAACTGAGGTCTTATCTCAAAGCAGACCCATTCATCATTTACATCAAACCGGTAGACCCCTTGTATCTCGGATCTTGATTCAATACATTCGCCGTTGACATATATATCGATACTGTCGCATACATATCCTTCCTCGGCTTCCGTCTTGATGTATATCTCGTATATATCAGGGAAACTCTTGAGATCAAGGATGTTTTCCTCAGGGAATGCGGTAAAGGAATCACCGTCGAGACTGTAGCTTACGGCAACATGCTCCGTATCAGCCAAAGTAATAGTCTTCGGTTCTTCGTATGTTACATCGATGTTTATCGGATGGCGCGCACCTGAAATGACATCAGACAGATCGACCTCGACCTGACCGTCAACGATCTCGATCTCATTTCCGCCGACATGTACTTCGTAAACACAATCATACTTCGGGATAAGATTCAAAGTGATCTTAGCCTTGCCCTCAAGAAGCTCGGTATCGGTATATGCGACTACAAATCTCGTCCTGTTGCCTGAAGCTGCAAATGCCTTGATGTGCGGATCTTCCACGAAGGTAAATTCGCCGTCAAACTGTGCATCGTTCTCATGGAACCCGTGCTCATGGACGAAAATCTCGAAGTCGAACTCACCTTCACCGTAATTGGCGTTCAGGTGATCGATATTGTACTCTTCCTGAGTGGTATAGATCATGATATCGAGACCGCCGCCGTTAGGCTGAATGGTATAGGTTCCTTCATTGCATGGGATATCAAATTCTCCATTGTTTGGATCATTAGAATAACGTCCGACTACCTTGTAGATACCTTCATCACATGAAACTGTAAATGTCAGAGTCTGTCCATCTTCATAGGCAGTCAGAACATCCGTAGCAACGCCTGTTACAGTTACATCTCCAGGACCATGCTTGGTTATCAGATATGTTCCGTTAAATGGTGTTGGCCAGTCATTTACCTGGATGCCGTAATCATTCCAGGTAGTTCCTGTCTTGTTAAGAGTAAATTCGTACGGATTACTGTCGTTATCAAACGGCAATATGTCAATTTTCCTGTTGGAATTCTGAGCATATTCAACTCTAACGCCTTCTTTAATAACGCCATTATCATAAGTAAATCTGAATGTAATGGAATCATGACCGTCAAGTGTTTCAGGACTTACATAATAACATTCATGGGCACCGTCGCCCTCACCGATCATAGATGATTCAAGCGTAGTGTACGCACCGCCATCAAGACTATATTCGATCTTTGTTGCATCACGTGCTTCAAGTTCTATTCCGCTAACGTTGATGACCTTTTCAAAATAAGTATTGACGTTGTACCACTCATTCCAATCAGAAGAAGCGCTGATAGTCCATGTGTATGTGCCATCACCGTTATCTGTAAGGTTCTGCGCATCCTCGAAAAGGATCGTAGGATGATCAGGGCGGTTTTCTCTTGCATAGAATGTTTCAGTTCCATTAAGGTTTATTCCTATATCCTGAAGGACGCAGTTAGCATTAGGAACAAACTTGATCTGCAAAGTGTTGCCTTCATCAAAAACATCGTAATTGAAAAGATATCTGAAGTTTCCAGGACAATATGGATCTTCTTCGATACGCTCGCAAGCCGAATCGTCCACAAAGACAACAGAGCCCTTATCATTTGCATGAGTCTCTACTACGAAATGACTATCACGATCAAATCTGAATTCATAAGCAGACCATGAGATGAAAACATCATATCCATAACAACTTGTTGTGAATGCAAATGTACCGTCCTCACGGTTGATTTCAATATAATGCGGATCAGACGGATCGAGCTCGGAACTGTAATTAACATCCTCATCCTCAGCAAACTCGACTATCTCAACGATAGCAGTCGAGAGATTATAACCCTGCGGAGGATTCAACTTAAATACAACTGCTGTTCCGGTTTCAAATTCGTATGGATCCCATGGGCGACGAATTATAGCGTCAGGTTCACCTTCTCCGACAGTTACGCTTGCTTCACCGCCTCTGTCGTCATAATCAACACAGTA
>CAMYXL010000026.1 GCA_947303255.1 uncultured Clostridia bacterium
ATGTCCACAAAGGTGACGGAATTCCGCTTCCTCTTCCCTTACTAGAAGATGATCCTGAATTATCAGAAATCAAATGTCCTATCCAGTTTGCAAATCCACAAAATAGCTTACTGACATTGTTTGTTCCAACAAGTTCAAAGCCATTGTTGGACTCTTGGACTATAACATATCCATTTCCAACAAAATGAGATGTATTAGTGAATTGGTCTACTATTGCGAAAAACAAGCCTATTAAGCTTGGATTATGTGATAATGACTTGAAATGATGGTTTTTAGCAGTCATGTTAAATACTTCACTTGCTGCCTCATCAGGTCTAATTTGATCAAATGGGATCTTGAATTTATTCTCTAGAAACCTAATTGCAGAATGTAACGAATCCTTTTCATTACCCTTCCATCCACAGAATGATGCAAACTTTTTAGTTTTCTCAGCAAACCATTTGTCAGTAATATTGCCCAAAGGAGATTCTCCCGGCTTCGAAACTAAGAAAACATCTATTAATCCACACAACACACCAGAACTAATAGCCAAAGCATAATCTATCTTATCGCAATCTGGTGTTAGATTTTTAATTGAAGTAACCGTTTCAGATAATTCATATTCTATAGTTTCCAATTCTTCCAGTGCGTGTGACATGCATTCTTCTATAGAACAAGTAAAATCTGTTTTCTCGCCACCCTCATCAATTCCAAATGACAATAAATAATCTTTATCGTTGTTATTATCCATCTAAACACCTCCTAGCTATTATTTGCAATTTATCGATCATTAGTTGAAAAGCTCGCTTTATATCAATTACTATAATCACCTTCACCACTTGATTTACCATACTTGAATCTTAATGCTAAATCAGAAAACTTCACGTAACCTTCATTGAAATATTTCTTTTCGGTATTAAGAGTTTGAAGAAGTTTTTTGTTTCTCCTTATGCTTTTTCCAAGAATAATCTGTTCCTGATCGCTAATCTGAATCTTACTAATCAGATTTGCTAGATAAACTATGGCTGTTTTATTTTTTTTAAATAATGTCGGTATATTGTTTTTATACTTATACTCATAAAAAATCGTAAGATCTTCATCTGAATAATATGGTTGCAATCCTTCAATTGGTTTTACAAGTAATTGTGTCGAGGATAACACCTGATTAACAAGCGAACCCAACTCATACTGCTGATCTTCACTCATAGAAAGATAGTCTGTTCCATATGTTGATAATCGACCTAATATCTTTTCAATCAAGCTATTCTCTTTGATTACTCTGCTTATCCTTTCATTCAGTTCAGTTGTAGCCAAATCATACTTGTTAGTATCACGATGATAAATGCGAATGAATATATCATCCAGTATTTTCTTATCATTGTGATTTTTCCAATATATAAAACTGCTTGTAAGTAACGAAATACCGGCTAACCCCAATCCCAGAGGCCCAGCAAGAGCTAAGAATGCACTACCCGCAGCCATTCCGCCACCACCAGCTGCCAATGCTCCCCCTCCTAGCCATGCCAGCGCAGCATTTGTTGCTGCTGCTCCGCTCAGCGTAGAAATTGCTGTTCCCGTGGAAGCAACTCCGAAAGTAGTTGCTATTCCCATAGCTGCACTCGGTCCTAAAGAAGCAACCGCTACTCCAACACCCGCTCCTGCAGTTCCTCCTCCTGCTGTCTTACCCATATTTTTCTTATAGTTTTCTTCAATAAATTCAACCTGCTCTTTCCATTGCAATTGCAATTCTCGAGCCTCTTCCAAAATAATTTTTTGTTCATTCGGAACGTTTCTGAGCTCATCAAAATATTCTTGTGCACGATTCAAAGTTGCACTAAGAACATTAGCATGAATACCTATCTCATTTATCTTTTCATTCGTTCTATTGACAGCTTCTTGTGCCTCATTCATCGCTATTTGAAGTTTTGATTTCTTTTTGTTTGACATAGATAACCTCCTACAAACAAAGTGCAATCACAATTCTTCGAACTCGTTATATATTTTATTATATTTACTACTATGTTATTATCCATTATTTGACGATATAGTTTACTGTTATTTAACATTAGAAGCAGATTTTATAGCATCCTGTCTCCCGCCTTTAAACAATGTGTTAACAACATGGTTATGTACCATTTTCGGTACACAGCCTCGTGTTATTCTTAGGCTGAAAAAGACAGAAATGGGGTGATCGGGATGAAAACAAGAAGAGAGTTAGAGAGATTTTTTTTAGTTGCCCTGAAGTAGACAGATTTGATTATGAGACATATCCGATGATCAGTATGAAGGTTATGTGTAAGCTAAAAGAAAAATCCGTGGCTTGGGGGAGACATAACACAGTTTCCCTGTTTATAAGAAAGGTCAAAAATCTGATTTTTTTAGATCTGTATTTCATAAGCCCAAATAAAGAAATACATCGTTTTGTGATCAGAGAAGGTTACAGATTTCCAAAAGATGACGAGATATTATTCTTATCCTTACTCCCCGGATTAATTATTTGTAATGATGCCTGCGAAAGATTACAAAAAGTGACTACGTCTCATTTCCCGACATGGAGTTCTATACAAAATAAGATACCAGATTACTTTGTTCCGGCACATGTATATTTTACCAGCCATCGTTCAGGTCCGAGAGAAATACTTTATAAAGCCGGACTTACAAATCTTGCATGTAATTTTGATAGATTTGAAAGCTGCAATATCTTTGGAAAAAATCCTGAAGAAATATTCGGACACGGATTGACAGTTAAGGCATTAAGGATAATGAACAATTTGATGGATCTCGAGTTTTATGACGAATATCTGGATAAGTTTGCAGAAACATACCATCGTTTTTCAGATCATATCGGCAATACTATGCCTACAGACAATCAGATCAAATACTTGATGTCAATCTGTACTGAAGGAACCGTATTCTCCAGATTGGGATTCAACAGGACCTTATATAACACATTACAAACTGAATCAGATATTTTCGAGTATTATAGGAAATACTATGAGATGATCGAAAAGCATCCGGAACTCAAAACCAGATTTCTTCCGCAATACGGAGCGATCTTTCAAACGGATAAAGAACTTGAGAGAGTAATAAAGAATACAGAAAACATTCAGAAAAAATATAAGAAACGTTGGATAGAGGAACATAAAAATTTTGAATTTTCAAATGATAAGTTTGAGATCATCATGCCAAAATCCGCATGGGATGTGTATAAAGAATCCATCAGGCAACATAATTGTCTTATGACTTTCATAGACGAACACTCATATAATGGTACTACTATCCTGTTCCTAAGAAGAAAAAGTGAGCCTAACAAGAATTTTGTCACTGTCGAACTTTGCAACAACAGGATCAAGCAAATAAAGGCTGCTTGTAATGAAACTCCAAGCGATGAAGTCTTTGAGTTTATCTTAGACTATATCGAAGCCAAAGGTCTCAGCTTAGTTGAAGATCCTGATTGGCACGGTGAAGACGATGGAATAGACGAAGAACTGCTCAAATACATTGACAGGAAAAATGATAAAGCTGCGTAAAGATTTAAGCGCAAATAAGACCGCCCACTGTCCAAGATCGGCGGTCTTATAACCCAAAATCGAGGTCATCCGTCTACCGAAAGTACCTTTTATGTTTTCATTTTATCATCCTTGACATTGTCGGTCAAAATGATTCTAATCAACCCTTTTCTTATTTACAATTTTTCCAATTCCAACGCAGATCAGATCATAGATCAGTTTCAATCCAAGCGGACCAAGGATACCGAAGACAACGTAAGCAAGTTTGAAGTTGGGACTTAATTCCCAGTAATACCATTCGGTCTCTTTGAAAGTCTCGATATCGAAGTACGAAAGCTCGACGATGTGCTCGGAGATCACCATAAGGATGCAGTTGAGGACGTTGAAGAATGTGACGTGAAGTCCCATTATCCAGAAGGTATTGCAGGACATGTAGTTTACAAATTTGCTCTCATAGAACGGTTTGCCGATGATGTCGACTAAGGTCAGCCAGAAAAGGATTCCGATGATCGATGAGAGCAAAGGCGTAACTATGTACGGGCTTGTAAAACCTGAGAGATCATCAATGGAATCAAATGCGAGATCATACGGGAGCGGAAGGTACATGGTACGTGCCATATTGATCAGAAGAAGGCCAATGAGGATCGCGATCTTGCCGCCTCCCGGAAGGCTCTCGTGCTTCTTCTCGAGTTTATCTCTGTAGATGATGCCGAGTTCCAAAAACGGCAGGAAGAACAGGACTTTGAGCGGAAGAAGAAACCAGTATATCGTATCGGGATCGAGTGTTTTCGAGAGGTATACGGAAAGGAGATGGAGTGCTACGAATATGCCTAAGAAGACGTAGCTGTTCCAAATCCTGCCCAGGATCTTTTTGAGTATGGCGTAAACCAGGAGCGTCGCGAAAAGCGTGATGACGAACCACATCGGAGTGGCGATCATGATAGGCGCGCCTATGGTCACGATGCGTTCGAGTATGTATGAGATCGGGTACGACGTGGTCTCGCCCGTTTTGAAGAGATTCATCAGGAATTGAAGACCAAGCACGATCAGGGTTATGAGAAAGTACGGAAAAAGGAGTGTGCGAAGCTTCTTGAGAATGTACTTTCCAAGCTTGGTCGATGAGTCGACTTTGTTGAAGTAGCCGGAAACGAACATGAACATCGGCATGAAAAAAGAGTTGTACGGAAGATAACTTCCGAACATGTTCAGCGCCGTGAAGGTGTGGTGGTCGACGACCATCAGGATACCGATGGCTGAAAGCACCATGAATTTCTTATTGGATTTGGTTCGCTTCTCTAACATGAATCTGCCCTTGTTCCGCTATTGATCTATCAAGATGATAGCACAATTCGATTTAGGCGATTCAAATATGTGCTCATCAGCGATCGGAGAATTACCGCAATTTTCATTGACTATTGTCCGAATTTAGGTGCTACCATATTTGTACTACATAAAAAAGGAGATATGAAAATGAAGAAAATCAAAACCGTTGTTGCGGGACTTGTAGCCGCAACAGTAATCTTTGCGTGCTCTGTAACCTGCTTTGCAGACGCCAACCCATGGAGAATCGGAGACTGTAACGGCGACGGATATGTAAACGTTGCTGACCTCGTTACACTCAAGACTTATCTCAAAAACAACTACGGAAAGTACAGGAGTACAATGGACGTTAACGGCGATGGCAGGGTTGACGACTTGGATTACGACATGCTTTACAGAATGCTGCTAAGAGGCTGATGATCGCATTTGTAACATTGTTACGCTGAAAAACAGAGTGTCCCGCCGGGTTACGACGGGACACTTTTTCGATTATTGAAATGTCAATCAAATACAGGTTTGGTACCAAGTTCTTTTACGAGCTCCCCATCTTTCTCGACCCGTATGTATTGGATGCCGATCAGGTCTTCATCCGGCGCCCACGAGATGACTTCACAGTAATATGTAAACTTCTCACCTTGAGAATTGGAAACGGTATTCTGAAAACAGTAAACTTCAACATCGTCATGGACTGAAACCGAATCTTCAGTACCTCCGTTTGTTACCCGATGTATTGAATAGATCATATCGGAAACTTCCTTGGCTTCGTCATAATCTATTGCTTCACCGGAATAACTCTTTGGGGCTACCTTTTTGTACGCAAAACAATATCCGTCGGAAGTGTGGTATTCATAACTTAAGAGCGATCTGTACGTGCTCTCCGTCGGAAAATTATCGATGGCAGAAACCAAAAGGAGGACCATCAGAAAATATAAGGCCAGCAGCACACCGACTCCGATCATTAATCCGCCGCCTATGATTCCGCCGATGAATTTCTTATTCTTCTTGGTCTTTTTGATCGAGAAGATCAAGAGGATCACACCTATAACGAAGACTACTGCGCTTATGATAAATCCAACCAAAACTCCTGAATTTCCCATAACTTTACACCTCAGATCATGATTCCCCTCCGACCGGTTAAAGTCGCCCTCTGTTCTATATTATATACTCTGCGAAAAAGAATAGCGGTATATCCCCGTTCTTCCCTTCCTCCTCATAAACACGTGGCTCTTCCGCATGGACCAACATCATTCCCACATCAGAAGCTGCGTTCAGATAAAAAGACAAAGACCTGTGAAAATGCTTCGTCTCACCCCAGAAATCATTCGCCTTGATCTCAGGCGTGATATACGAAGTTATAAGTTTCCCTCCGTCCTTCCACTCGCCATTATAGAAAGCAGGATGAACAATGGAATAATACAAAGTTCCCTTTGGCTTCAATACCCTCTTACACTCTTCGAAAACATTCTTCACTTCTTCAATATCCATCAACACCTGATTACAGAAAACAATGTCGAACGAATCGCTCTCAAACGGCAACGGACGCGTTATATCTGCCACGAGAAAACTACAGTCCGGATATCTTTCCTTCGCGATATCGATCATTGCTTCTGCGCCGTCAACGCCAACTACATCACCTCCGATACTTCTGAGGTAATCCGTGTAGCAGCCGTACCCGCAGCCGAGATCCAAAACCTTTTCACCATTAAGTTTTGGAAACCTCTTTTCTACGATCTTTTTATTCGACAATGCAAAAGCTGACTCTTCCTGTTTCTCGGAATAAGTCTTTGCTGCATCGTTCCACTGATCGATAATTGAATTCATGTTGTCATTACAAAAGGTAGTCATTTTCTTCCTCGTCATCTGAGAGATCCTCGTCTTCATCCACACGCGGATTCTCTACCATTTTCTCGAGTGCTTTATAGTTTAATCCACCAAGTAAGATGGACTCTTCGTTGCTGTCCAGGATGAACTTCTCGAGCTTTGGAAGAGTCCTGTAGAAATCACTGTCACCCAACACATTATTTTGAGTAAGACTTACGAATACGACTCTCCAATCAGAAGTCGGGCAGTCACTATTTGCATATTTAACGTTAGGATCTTTTGGAAAGACCGTCCTTGTTGCTTCCGTCAACGCGAAGCCTCCGAATACCTCTCCGTCAGGCATGCTGAACATCTTTGGTTCAGGTTTATATGCTTCTTCCCAATCGGCTTCTGTATATCCGCCGCTTACTTCTTCGAGAGTTTCTGCCTGACCTCTGAGGATCTTGTTCTTGGCAGTTTTCGCAGCTTCGAGACCGTGGAGGGACATAGGAAGGATAGATTCAACTTCAGCGATCTTGTAGCTCATCTTGTTGATCGTGTTTTGGTATCCGGCGGCTCTGCCATCCTTTCCGATCTGCATTTGACGTTCATACGCTTCCCGGTTTTTTCGAACCTTCTTCTGAATATAGATATGGATCATCTTGGAGATGACTACGGCGATGACTGCAGCACCTGCGAAGATGCCCAGGGTTATCGGAATTTCACTACTTGCTTTGATGAAACCGCTGAATCCGACTCTGAACGCCAGAGCGAATACCATGAAGGCAGTGATGAACGGAGTGAGGATCTTGGTGTATGGAACGTCGAACGAAGAAGTATCGACCTTGAACTCGCGATCGACTTTGCTGAGATTATCTTCAGCCTCGGCTTTGAACTTAAGAGCGTCAGTATATTTATCGAGGAGCCTGAGTGTTTCTTTCTTGTTCATTTCCATAACCTATCCTTTATAATTCCTGTACTAACGACTATTATACTCAACGGACCGACAAAATTGAAAGAAAGCAAAAAGGCTCAGGAAAAACCTGAGCCTTAGTTATTTTATCCGCCGTAACCGCAGCCGCTTCTGGTCGGACCGTCGCCGCCCTTCTCGTAGCGGGCGTTGAACTCCATGTTGATCTCACGGATCTCTTTCTTGCCGTCGATGTAATCTTGATACATCTCTGCAAGTCCAGCCATGCAGCCATCGCAGGAACCGTAGATGTTTCCTATGGATTCAGCCACGATCTTCTCGCGTTCTTCTCTTGTTGTGTCTTTTATTAGTATGCTCATATTACCAGTCCCAAATCATCAGATGGAAATAGACGAGTTCACCATTCTCGATCCTTGCAGGATCACTCATTCCGTCTTCAGTTATATCATATCCGATCTGTGTGTATCCGTTGACCTTGAGACCACCATCGTCAAAGCTCGTCAATGAAGGACAAATATCTGCCCACTTGGAAAGATCATCCGGAAGTTCGGAGCCTTTGATGGTCTTGTCTTCCTTATATTCGCCATTCATGTATACCTCAAACTTGATCTCGGCATCTTCGGCAATCGGAACCTTGCAGAGCTTATAGTAGGAGAATGTCGGATTTCCGAAAGCATCAAATATGGACATCTCTGTCGGATCACCGTTTTCATCAACATTAATGAATATGAAATATCCGCCATAATCGATCTCGCCCAAGGTTACGACATATCCGTCAAACCAAGCTGAATCATCTTCTCCCCTGTTTTCTACGTTAGTAACTTCCATCTCTTCACCGTCAAGTTTGACTTTGTCGCCCACTTTAAGATTGATACATTCTTCCATCGTCTTATTGATGGTTCTTTCCGGACCGATCTGAGCGTAGATATACTTCATGTCAGCAGAGAAACCCTTCACGTGTCCGCCGTATCCGCCGTCAGGAAGAACATCATCTATAGTCTTCGGATCAACTTTTTCATTTGTATATCCATCAACAAAATCCGGGAAATCATCCAGGAACGGATATTCCATAAAATCTTCATACTCGAAAAGGAAATCCTCAGGCTTCCATTCTTCCTCGCTATAACCGTAGTATTCCTGTTCAACCTGTTCGATATTTCCGTCTATATCGTGATACGCCATGACTTCATTACCATCATAAACAAGGAGAACGTATTCCCACTGCATGTCATACATGTTGTCCGAAGCAGAGTTGCTTCCGAATCCGTACAGAAGATCTGCATTACTCTCATTTAATTTGGTCGCAAAATCTCTGAATTCAGTATAGATCTTACTGAACTCACTCTCCTTACCAACGTAACCTCCATAATACGTATCCTTAGTGGATTCTTCCGGCTCTTCAGCATCCTCCGGCTCTTCCGTCTTTTCAGTCTCTTTGGAAGATTCCTTGGTCTTTTCAGTTTCTGTTGTTTCTGTTTCTTCAGCTGTAGTTTCTGTTGTCTCGCTCTCTTCGGTTTCATCCGGTTTCTTCGATTCAGACTTACTGCATCCGCCCAAAGCCACAAGCATGGAGACACTCAAAAAAGCTGCGATCAGTTTCTTGTTCTTCATAAGGTCTTCCTCCGTGTTTTGTTGTCTAAATTATAACCATCATGGTCATTCTCGAAAACACTGTTTTCTAAGTATTTGACGATGAGAAGCCCTTCTTTGTTTCAGATATTATTCTTTTGTTCTTTCAATATCAAATATTATCCCAAGATCATTCTCTGTAACCCAGACCCATGATCGTTCCTGCGAAATCAACATAGATAACTATCGGACCTAAAAGTCCGTCATTCGTCGTCTGATAAGTGTATGAATAATACGGAGCAACACCCTCGCCTTCCGTCACCACATAATATGATTCAGGAAGGATCGGAAGCATGGTTACCGTCGGATTATCGATATAAAGTATCGTCTCGATATCGTCCGGAGCATACTCCTCAAGATAAGTTTTACAAACTTCCCTGTAATCTTCACCCGACACATTCCACACCAGCGGCCCGTATATTGATCCGATATCAAGTCTCGCGATATTTATGAGCGAACGGCCACCCTGAAGATCCTGATAGATATAAACGATCGTCCAGAACTTATTGTCTTTCTTCTCTCCCTGCGTCTCGCAAAGTACCGCATAATTCGTTCCCGCAACCACCTGCGTCGCGAGCGCCATCTTCGGCGTATATAGACTTACATTATATTCCTCTGTTCCAGGGAACCCGTCCTGTATCAGCGCATCGATATCAGCATCCTGCTCGACACACGCGGACCATCCGCCCGGCATAAGTTCCGCAGGATTATCCTTTACTACAGTCGCATCTCCTGATGTGCTGTACTGCGGAACATACATGCTTGTTACAGTCGCATTCCCTTCCGTATCTTCGAAAACATACACCAGCGACCAATAAGGAACTGCATCCGGAACGATCACAACAGACTCGCAAAGAAAACAGTGTATCGTTCCTCCGCTGACCAGATACCCGAGATAAAGTTTAGGCGTATAACCTACACCCACAAGCCCGTCAATTGCTCTCGAAAACAAATCTGCAAGTTCAGGTGTTATATCCGTTGATTCAGGTACGATCCATTCTGTCATATCATTATTCTCCGTCTGCACTTGGCTCTCTTCCGTGGTAATCGTCGTAGACTCATCAGTTGCTACTGTATCATCCTCAGATACACTTGTTGAACTCTCAATAACCTCATCACTTTTACACGCAGCAAGCCCTGTCGCCACGATTAATGATGATAAAACAATCGATATGATTTTCTTCATTTTTCTATCCTTACTATTGAAAGATATTAATCGTACAAACCGTGGCTTCCGACAATTCCCCACTCAAAATCAACATGTGCAAAAGAAGCTTTAGGATTAGTCTTACGTTTTTCAGCAAGTTCCTTTTCCATACTGTCAAACACCTTATCTTCCCTTTCGTTTTGAATAGGAGGTTCAAGTTCAGATTTTGGTTTATTTGCATTAACAAAATCGATGATCTGATTCCATCTCTTTTCTGATATCTCATATTCGGACATAACTTTTTACCTCCATTTTCTGAATTGATCTTCGTAAAAAATTTACCGTGATCCTATTCTTTGTTATCTACCTCTAATAAGCTTATACAACTATTTTAACGACTACTGTTATAAGAATCAACGAGGGACCCAAGCAATGCCCGAGTCCCTCGTTCAAATAATTTACTCTACAAACTTCTCTTCATAACACTTCTGATAATAAGAGATATCGAGATACTTTCCGAACTTTCTTCCTATCCTGCTGAACCTGCCGCACTCTGTAAATCCCTGTGATTCCAGAAGTGCTCTGCTGCTGTCATTATCAGCACTGAGACCTGCCATTATAACGGCGATATCACTGTTTTTTATCATCGCTTCCAGGTAAGCGAAAGCCATCTTGCCTATACCCTTTCCGCAGTGTTCTTTTTTCAGATAGATCGTAAATTCATATGTCTGTCTGTATGCCTGCTTTTTGTAATTCCACGGCTTTAAAACTACGAATCCTACGATGTCATCACAACACTTTATCGCGAAGGATCTGGTAAGCGGATTTTCGATCTGATAGTAGGCTATAAAATCATCTGCACTTATCGCATCTGTGTTATAAGATGCCGTTGTGTTTAATACGTAGTAGTTATAGATCTCAACAATGTCTTCCGCATTTTTCTTGTCTATATTCTCAAAGGTTACACATCCCATTCTTTTTCGCTCCTTATTATTTCTTCAACTATCTCCGCAGCGCTGCCGACTTTAAGCGGACAGAACTCTTTAAATAGTCCGCTCTCCTTCGCGGCATTCAAGCCCTCAGGTGTTGACACATCATATCCCAGGAGATCATTACATATATACGAACCGTTTGCTTCCTTGAAACGGTCAAGCAACATCCTTGTCAGCATGTTCGCACGCTGTCGTTCATGCATGTCGCCCTTGGTTGTTTGTCCGTACATCAGTGACAGTGCGATCAGCGCACCTGTACACGCGCCGCAGACTTCACCCTTACACATTCCTGTTCCAAAACACGAACTCATTTTCATGGCTTGTTCTGCGCTTATCCCACACTCATCGGCAAACGCCATCAGCACCGCCTGGGAGCAAAGCACTCCCTCATTAAAGCAACTCATTGCCAATTCTTTCTTATTCATCTTCTTCTGCCTTTCTACACGCCTCGTTATATATCTTCAAGGCCTCAATGACCATTTCTCTTTTATCCTCATCTATCTTCTCGAAAACACTCTTGAACTTAACGTTCATGTCTTTCTCGATCTTGTTGTATCTCTTCTTACCTTCAGCGGTAAGCATAAGGACTACGCTTCGTCGATCGGCTTTGGATGGTTCCCTGGTTACAAAACCCTTTTGAACTAATTCTTCAACGCCCCTGCTGATACCACTCTTATCAAGTCTTAATATCTCTGAAAGTTCCTTCACGCAGATGCCCGGTTTTCTGCCGATCTCAACGACCAGAAAACATTGGAGAGTATTAACAGTGCACTGACAGCAGTCAGCTTTATTGATGTTCTCGAGATAACGCTCGAGCTGTCTTGTGTATTCTCTGAAAAGGCTAACATTATCCATACGGCACCTCCTATGATGTCGTATGATAATCCGATTAGTTGCGTTTGTCAACTATTTATTTTCGCAACTATATTCCATCATTGTGTTATACAAAAAAAAGAGCGCCTGTTACGGCGCTCAAAAGATTCAATATAGTTTATTTTCAACGCCTGAAGCGTATGAATAAGTAGATTCCGCCCAACAAGATCGCAAATAAAACGATCAGGTAGATCAGAGTCGACAAAAAGTGCGACTTGGTTTTCGAATTGAAATAGTAAGCCGTACAGTTCTGATCAGGATCTGAAGGATCGTAGCAGATCTCCGCTTCGTATTTGTCGCGGCCTGCACCTGAGCCCTCGCCTTCTCCTTTGTAGAGAACACCGCCTACCGTGAACTCGTAGGATACCATGCACTTTGTTGTGTATCTCAGATTACCTTCATCGTCATGTCCGTTCTGAACGGATATCACATCGCGTTTTGTGATCTTACCCAGGGCTCTGCCCGTATAGTTTTTATAATAGGCGCGAGCACGAAGTCTTCCGGGGATCATAAGAAGTTGGGATAGGATAAACATGGCAAATACGCCAAGTACGACGAGACCAATTCCCGTGAAAATCTTACGTTCGTCGTCACTGAGGTTATTAAGAAAATCCAGCTTATCGAGCATATGCGTGCCCTCCTTATAAAAGCTACTAACCTGCCTTGATCTTCTTCATATTATCACAGATAAAAGTTTTCTTTTCCGCCCTTCTGACTTATGAGGCTAACTCTAATTCGGTTTCTTTGTTGATCAGCAGAACTCCACGTCATCGTAATCGATGCTGTCGTACTCTTCAGCATCACCTGTTGCATCGATCTCTACATAGTAAACATCGTCAAATGTAACGATCTCGCCTGTGCATGTAGCAGTGCTGTCGTTGATGATCTCGTCACATGCTTCGCTGTACTCATCCTCATCACCGAACTCGCTTCTGGCGATGATCTTTGTGACCGTGCAAGGTGTGTACTCTTTCTCGTCAACGATCTGTGCAGCGTTAGCACCGACCTCGGTGTTTTCAATCCAGAGGATCTGATCATCATACTCCGAAGCAATTCCCCCGCTAATAACTTTTGTGCTCATAACATGTCCCTCTCTTTGAATACTGTTTTCTTTTTCGAGTAATACTAACTCAAGAATCATAATATCAAACTATGGACTAGGTTGAAATATCAGTTTCTTTGTTAAAATAATACCCTCTCAAGAAAAAAGCTTTCTCAACATTCCTATTGAGAAAGCTGTTATTTATTTTGCCTGCTTCAGATAATCCAGAAGTTCCGAGATATCTTTCTCGAACTCTTCATCAGGAATAGGGAATTTTCCTGCTTCCCTGTATCTGACTGCGGATCTAAGCTTCACGAATCTCCAACCCGGATGGATCTTGCCCGGATGATATTCATCATCAGACTTAATGTTTATGTTCAAAGTTTCCCTGTACCAATCGACCAGATTAACATAAAGTTCGGGATTTCTGTGTTCATTGACCCTATCGATCAAGTTCTTACAAGCTTCATTATCACCACGTTCTCTCATTATCCTGGCCTTGAGACAAAGCGTGTCTTCAGCCGCAGACCACAGATTATAATTCCCGGTGAACTCGAGATCTTTGAGCAGATCACAGACTTGGATAGAATCATCCGTTTCTCCGTAGATATAAAGCCAATAAGCAAGATCAACGATGTTGTAAAGATCACTCTGCGAATTGAAACTGCACTTCTTTAAGATCTTTTTGCAAAGACTTTGAACTTTCTTCTTGTCTGATTTTTCCAGAATACCGGTTATCACATTCTGCATCGATCTGTTCCCCAAAAGTTTTTATTTTGGAAGTCCCACAACAGTGTGGCTGCCTGTATATTCGAAATCATCCGCTATGTATGCGGCAGAGCGCTTTTCCCCGTCTCCGTTTGTTATGACCAGATAAATGGACAAGCCCTCATAGTATGCATCTTTGGCATCATCAGCGATGGTCTTTGTTGTACCGTCATCCAGATCAACACGCCATTTCCCGTCTTCCTCGTAGACAGCTTTGACAGTAACATATGAGATCGTAAAATCATCTGTTCCAAGCTTGGATTGAATATCCTTATCATCGAACTGAGCCTTTGCAAGGGTGGTATTTCCGCCCATGGTATTAACTTTGAAACCGTTGCTGTCAGTAATCTTAGGGATCATGCAGAAAAGGAAGATTCCTGCCGCGATCGCGATAACTGATAAAACAAATGCAAATATCTTAGCTCCGGTATTCTGATGGTAGAAAACAGCATACGGATCTTCCGGCAGCGTGCCCAGAATAACAGTCTCTCCGACCTCCGGAGTCAGCCTTCCGGTCCTCAGGTTATCTTCCTGGAAAGCCCTGTATGTAGTCCCGTTCTTTGTATATTCGAAAACAGGCGCTCCGACAACATACATCCTGCCATGCGTCGAACCCGAATTATCGCCTTCGAGCATCTTGATATAGCCTATGCATCTTCCTTGTACCGGATTCCTTTTCGCTCTCGAAAACCTCGCCATGCCGATGATCGTATAAACGATCATGAACAGGCCTCCGGCTGCAAACCATGTAGCGCCTCCTGCCAGAAAACACTTTGCATAGCCGTATTTGGGAGCCAATATCGTCGGGATTATAACGGCAAGGCCGACCAGGATCGCCATCGCCGAACCGACTCCTCTAGGGATCTTCGACGTATTCGGCATCTCATCATCAGTCTGTTTTCCCGGCAAAGCGAGAAGTATTCCTGCAACTACAAAAACTCCTCCGAAAGTATAAAGGAGTGGTGCTACCATCTTGTTAAGCGAGAAGATTATCAACAATACGACAACTACCAGGAAAACAACAATAGGAGCATATTTCTTGATCGTAGCTCCCGTCGTCTCCTCTGGTCCGAAAGTCCTTTTAAGGTATCCTTTCAGGATATCCTTGCTGTGCTCGTAGATTATCGAGCGCTCTTCATCATCTGTTCTGGAATTCTCACTGAAATAGTAATACTTAAGATCTTCATCAAATCTCATAAAAAACTGCCTCCTATACAATCTATCCCCACAAAGGATTATAACAGATTGTCACGGTTAAGACATCAAAAACGACATCAGTACAATTTCTTTCCGTAGTAACCGTATTCATCATTGGTTACAAGGACCCTGTCGCCTACACGAAGCTCATCAAATGTCTCAGGCTCTGCATGAACAATGCAAAGAGTATTCTCCGTGTCTTCGGGTTCAATGACCAGCCAAAAATACGAACGTCTGCTATTGTTCTTGATCGTTCCTGCAGTTTTCTTTTCCTTCTTTACCAGCATACCTGTAGTAACAAGGTTCGATGACTTGCTTGACTTACTCTTTAATACGCCAAAAATGATGGGAGCGATTCCGAATATGATCAGACCGATTCCGCCAAGGCTCTGGGTCGTGATCAATGCGCCGAGAACGATCATCACTATTCCGACAATGATCAGCGTCCTCGCATCTTTTTTTACTTTATCGTTGAGCGTGGTTGCTGCCATGCGCTCAGGATCATTGGCCGGCTGTCTGAATCTGAGCTGTTCCGGCATGATAACACTGTAACTTCTGTACTCTTCACTTAATCCTTCGTACGCGTCAAAATACATAACGTTCTCCTTACTTCTGTACTAACTGTCATTTTACTATTGTTTTCGAGAGATAAATGAGAGAAAAAAGCAATTTACCGTACAAAAACGCCTCCCGCTGTCGCTAGCGGAAGGCGCCATAGTCCTGATCTTGCCGGGATCATACGCTCTTTACGTACCTGATCTCCTTCGTGCCCCAGCGCTTGAATACCTTATCCTTGCCGTCGAGGCGGTAGCCGTTCTTCTCATAGAAGTTCCTGCCCATGCCGTTCTCCTCAAGGACCCAGATAACGTATTCTTCAAAGCCGCGCTCCTTGCCTTTCTCCTCGAAAAATCTCAGCATCTGCGCCCCGACACCCATTCTCACATACTCAGGGTCAACGTAGATGAAATGCAGTTCGAAAGCGTTGTCCTTATCGTCATCTTCGCACTTGCCGATGCCCATCATGCCCTTGACCGTACCCGTGTCCGGGTCCTCGTAAACATACAGTTCAAAGCGCTTCTCGGATATCCAATACTGATAGACCGACACGCGGTTCTCGACCGTCAGATCCTCGAACAGGAACTTGTCCGGAACGATATTTTTATACGCATACTGGCTGCTGGTAACTTCTATTTCTGCGATCCTTGTGGAATCATTAACGTTTGCTTCACGAATCATTTTATTTACCTCAATATAAATTATTTAGTTGTCCCATGAAAAAATCAGGTCAACATCGAGGGTGATGATCTTCAGTCAGGCTAAACATTACGTTATTTATGATCTGTTCCATATCAAAGTCGTATTTCATAATATGAGGATTATATCAGATATTCCGTATCTTCATAGTACAAAATATTGCCTGAGTATAGACCAAAAATTGCCATACTAACCCTTTTCGAAAAAACGGACAAAAGGTTAGTATGCTACTAAATACAGAGGGACTGCCTCAATAATTGAGACAGTCCCATCATCATTAATCAGATCTGTATCAACCCTGCGGATTTACTGAGCTGTAGTCAACAGTCAAAACTTCTTCGTCTATGAGTTTTTCAATTGTCATTCTCTTATCAGGATCATAGATGTCGACATCAAACTCTGCAGTAAGATAATCGATCTTTTCCAGGAAGTGGATTCCGTCATCAGATACACTATCTTTTTCAGGACTGATTATATGAGCTGAGTAGACCGTGTCATTAGGATCGACTACAAAGTGAACTGTTTTATCAAGACCGAGTGTGTCTCCTTCATCTACCTTAAACCCATCAGAGTCAAACGTCATCGTGTTATCTGTCAGATTCTCGAGTTTCCAGACGATGGCCGGCTTGGTGTAGTAATATGAAGCTGCCGAGAGTGTTACATAGAACGCTCTCGCGGAGATCCTGAACTCAGATGTTGAATAGCATTCCTGCCAATCACCCTCTAGCCACTCAGCAGGCGGATTTTCCTTGTAGGTGTTCAATACATCATCGCTGAGAACGCCTTCCTCGCCTTCTGTCTCTTCGATGATGTTCTCCTCCTCATCATCTTCCTCTTCTTCGCGTTCTTCTCTGACTCTTCTAGGCTTCTTGTCGTCCTTCAACTTCATGACGCCAAGTGTTACACCTGCGATAGAACCAACTGAAACAACTGCAATAACGCTACCAATTAATACCTTTTTCATTATTATCCCTGTACCTTTCTTTGCTGCGGACGCAGCGAGCTTAGTTGCGGCACCGTGTGTGGTGACCTTTGCAGATGCGGACAGGGTTGTTAAAAGTGAAGCCGGCATCGCCTTGAAAGGCACTGCCTCTGCTTCTTTGATGAACAGCTTACTCAAGAATGGTAATGCAGCCATACCGAGCAACTTCGTCTTATTCTCTTCTTCATACTTCTCGACCTCCTTCTTGATCTTGTTTCTGGCAAAGTTAAGACGACGGCGAACGGTTCCTTCCGGTGCGCCAAGTGTTCCTGCGATTTCCTTTGTGCTCATCTCATCAAAGTAGAACAGGATAAGTGTTCTTCTGATATCCTCGGACAATGAGTTTTCGATGATATCCATGATGATCTTACGGGTTTCCGCAGATTCGACGATGGAATCCGGCAGGAAATCTTCCGGAACTGCTTCGACATTCTCAAAGAACTCGTCGTCTTTGGCGTCTGTTTTCGATAACTTCAGACGATTAAGACACTTGTTGGCAGCGATCTTCTTAAGCAACGGTACAGCCTTGCTCGTATCCTCGATATTCGAATAGGAATTAATAAAGGATATGAACGTGTCCTGGACAACGTCCTCTGCATCATCCTCGTTCCTGAGGAGAGACATTGCTGTCCAATATACGGGCTTGTATGCCTGATTGTAGATCTGCTCGAGTTCCTTTTCGGTCATCTTATTTTTTGCCTCCTTCTATCCGCATCTACTTAATAAACAACTAAGTGATGCAAAATGTTCGGTGGTTCGAGAAATTTTTTGAAATTTTTCATAATGCTCGAAAACATCCGTATCAGCCATTCTTATTCTGCATGCCTGTTATCGAGTCATAGAAGCGATTTGCCTTGATGATCGCATCCTGAACTACTGTCGAAGAGAGGCTGAACATGTGACGTGACGTGAACGTTGGGATCCTGGTCCTCTTCCCCTTATAAGTGAACTGGTAATACACATATCGTGTACCGCCGAAGGGACCCTTGATGTAACTGGATCTGATATTGGTGAGATCTTTGACGTCAGCGACCTGAAGCTTAAACGGATTATGTGAAGAGACGTATGCGATCTTCTCGTGAGTCTCGTCGATAACCAGAACGGATGCACAGGAGTGCGATTCTTTGTTGTCGAAGGTGCGCGTCCTGATAAGTCCTGCTTCATCTAACTTCTTATTCATGGTCCTCCTGGCAATAGGAAACAGGATAACGTTAGCCAGCATCAGATAAAGCAAAAAGACGATCCATGCTGCCAGGATAAGAACCAGCGTGTAAAGGTTTTTCTCAGGCGGGGTCATAAAATAGACGATAAACGTAGGGATAAGGCAGATAATGATCATTACTGCTATCTCAATAAGGATAAAACCGAAACTATACTTCTTCATAGCACGTCCCCCCGAACGCTACTTAATCGCAATCCACGCGCAGAACGTACTGTCCGCAGTGAAGGCACTTGAAAAGATACCCCTGAAGACTTTCGCCGTTAACCAGGTTCTCCTTGACTTCCTCCAGAGGCCAGCCGTGAACACCGTCCTTATGTGTCTCTTCGATCTCCTTGTCGATGCCCATCTCGACCAACTCATCCCATCCGACGTACGCTATAAAAGCGCAGTAATCGTCGCAGTGCGCAGGCCAATATTCCTGCTGCCATCCGCAGTAGCCCGGCGTTCTGTGAGCCAGTTCATCGAGCTTGGAAGGATCAGATACTTCATCGACGCTGCACTCGTCCTGGAACTCGCCGTCGAACTTCTCGGCAGCACTTCCGTCCGCGATGCATTCGGGGCACAGACATTTAACTTTCTCGATGGAATAGAAAGGTGACTCATACCAGATCTCGGTTTCTTTGCCGCAGCACTGACACGTGCGCGGGTCGCCCTTGGTAAATGCACCTGTGGCAAGCGGATCCGGATGATATTTGAAATTCGGAATCATAAAAAACCTCCTTCCTTTCCCCTCAAAGTCATTATACCATTGACCTTTTCCCTTCTCGAAAACTATAGAAGTCCCGCAACTATGCAGGACTCCCTGATATCCTAGTTGTTACTGAAATCCCCTATACTTCCGAGCGAATCTCCCAGACTATGATATTTGCCCGAGTAGATAACAGGATCCAAAACCCTCAGATCGATATCGAAAATATCCTTCGGCGACAGTCTCTCATCCATCTGAATGTTTCTGATATGACAGAAGAAAGTAGTCGAATCTCCGGTCTCAACAGTCTTTGCAACTTCGCATTCATATACCCAGGGACTGTCATCCAAAGTCGGAACATCCAAAACGGCTCCGTGACTTACGCCGTATGCTACATCATCTTTCTTTCCGTCCTTGGCATGCTTCGTTCCGAAATAATCCATGAGAGGAAGTATTTCTCTATTGACCAGATTCGCACTGAACATTCCCGTTCTTATAACATTCTGCTTCGTTCTTTTTGTTCCGGACATACTTATGACCAAAAGATATCCGTCACCTCCCTCATGGGTAGCACTGACCCAGGTTATCGGAGCGAAATTATGCGAGCCGTCCTCATTTCTCGTCCCAATGATAAAAGACGGTTGGACACACATTGAATAGATGGGATCAACGGATCTTCTTTTCATTTCATACCTCTTTTTTGTAAATATGATAGTGTCATTATATCTCAATCCGAAGACCAATAATCGTACTCATGATAGAATATATTGAATTATCGATAACGAAGGAAAACCAGGACCACATGAAGATCTATTTCGCCCCGCTCGAAGGCATCACAAATCATATATTCCGCAACACCTATAACGAGATCTACGGCAACATCGACAAATACTTCGCGCCGTTCATCTCGCCTTCGGAGAATTGCCCGCTGACTCCCCGCGAGCGTAAAGATCTCGTTCCCGAGAATAATACCGGGATAAACCTGGTCCCTCAGATCCTCTGCAGCAGATCCGACTATTTTATCGAGGCATCCAGAGAACTTCAGGCAATGGGTTATAACGAAGTTAACTTGAATCTCGGATGTCCTTCCGGCACCGTTTGCTCGAAAACAAAAGGCGCAGGATTTCTCAAGGAACCCGCTATGCTTCAAAGTTTCCTGGATGATATCTACTCATATTCCGAATCCGAAAACATGAATATCTCTCTTAAGACCAGACTCGGATTTTTTGATCCTGAAGAGTTCTATAACCTTGTGGATATATTCAATAATTTTCCTGTAAGCGAACTCATCGTGCACCCGAGGATAAGGACCGACTACTACAAGGGCGAACCGCGAAAAGAATACTTCGCGTACGCTCTGGAACATTCCAAAAATCCGCTTGTATATAACGGAAATATCTACACAGTTAATGACCACAAAGTATTATCAGATTCATTCGGCGTGAACCTTGATCCGGTCATGCTGGGCAGAGGCCTGATATCTGATCCGTGCCTTGCAGGTAAACTTAAAGGCGTCACTTCTCAGACTGACTTCGCGAAGCTCAAGAAGCTTCATGACACGCTCTATCACGAATATCAGAAGATCATGTCACCTGATATCAACGTGCTTTTCAAGATGAGAGAACTGTGGACTTATTGGCGAGTCCTTTTCGAAGATAAGGACCGTGATATCAAGCGTCTTCTCAAAGCGAAGAAGTACGCCGAATACGAGGATATCGTTTATCACGTCCTGCTGACCGAAGATGATTAAGATCTGAGATCCGCGTTACAAGCAGGACAGACCTGAGCCCCGGAAGACAGAGGACTTCCGCAGTACGGACAACTGTCCAAGCCGCTTAAGGCCTGAGCTGCCATATTCCCTGAAACAGCATTCATCATGCCAAGACCTGCTAGTCCCGCAGCGGCTCCTGCAGGGTTGCCCGCTGCTTTGTTCAATGCATCCGTGAAGCCCAGGACGACCAGTGCTTTGAGTGCTTCAGGATCGTCGCTAAAGACCTTCGCATTATCAAACGTCTCGACACGTGCTCGCGAAGCCGCATCAAGAGTCAGATCATTAAGTGCGATCGACTCGACGATCATGCCGCGGTTCTCGAGCCAGACTTTGGAGATAACTTCATTGACAGCGTCCTTCAGCTTACTCTTGTTGGATACGAGCCTCGGAAACGGCACTTTGTCGCGGGTGGCACAGAGATTAAGTGCCTCCGACATGTGATCTTTTACTTCGAGGAACGGAGTCTTGGGACTTACGGGAGAGCCCATGAAGTCGCTGACTTTGGTTTCCTTGCCAGTGCACTTGAAGAAACGGGCAGGATCAATGATACGGAACGAGAATGTTATCTTGAACTTAAAGTAGAGGTTCCCGTAGAACGGGTCCGGATACGGGCAGCTTATGTCATCGAGGCAGGTCTGGTTCATTATCTCGAGGCCGTTGATGTAATAAAGTCTCTGGATCCTGGCAACTTCGCCTGCGAATCTGAATCTATCGAAAACGTCACCCATGAAGTTCTTCATGCCGCCAGACAAAACTGATCCTGATGACGAGTTGTCCCATGAGTACATACCGGGTTCAGTTATGCTGTCGATGATCTTGCCGTTGTCGAGCATGACCGCGTAAGCGCCCTCAGGAACGATTATCTTGGATCCTGCAGAGATGATGTCGCTGCTGCCCTGATTGCGGCCGTTCTTATTCACAGGATATGCACGCTTAACGAGTAATTCCTGACCAAGCGAATCAGTCCTGAACGTCTCCAGGTACTGGTCCTTGACACTTGAGCTAATTGAATCTGACAAAGTTTTGATAAATCCCATTTTCCACAACCTCTAATAGATTAATTCTGTATCCGCGTTAACATGTATCGACACACCGTAAAGGTTAAGATCGTCAGGATCATTATAAAAATACTGACAAGCCATCGTATCCTCATCATCACCAAAAGGACCTATTACCGGTTCTGAATTCTCAACAGCCTTGATCAGATCAGGGCAGGCACTAATATCCAGCTTCGAGATCTTATTCCCCGCGCCGGAAAAAGATATAAGCTTAGGACAGCAACTCAGATCCAATTCAGTCAACTCATTATAATCGGCAGAAAACCTCATCAAACCGGGACATGAAGTAAGATCCAAAGAAGCAAGCCCGCAATTATCGCAGTACAGATCCATCAGTTCATCACCGGAAGGAAGCTTAAGTTCCTCGATCTCACAATATGATATAGTCAACTGATCCAATTTCAAATTGCCGCTGAGATCCAGCTTGTTAAACTTGCATTCAAAAAAATGCAGATAATCGAGTTTCGGGAGTTTCGAAAAATCATAATCCGAACAGTCAGAATAATTAAACGATAATTGGTCTAAATTAGGGAAATACTCGATCCCGTCAAGTTTTTCAACGTTCTCCAAATGAAGGTCCGTCATAATTTTACGCTCAGACAAACTTAGCTTACCGTTGTTGTTAAAATCGTATTCTTTTGCTTCCTCTAGCACCTTCGGATCAGGGAAATTCTCCTCATTAATATCAACGGTGTCTTTCTCTTTATGCTTGCAACCCGACAACGGGAAGACCATTAACACTAATACAATAAGCGATAATATTTTTCTCATAAGATTTTCATTTATGTTTACACATAACTACGAACCGACATTATCATTATATCACCAATGTTAATGCTCCTTGTAATCCTCATATGCCTCAGCCACATCCGGATCGTCACTTCCCCGCCCCTGTTCATGGGCCCATTGGAAAAGATTGTCTGAGATCATCTTCGATACTTCCATCAATCTCCGATAATCCCAATAATCATTCAAGTCCAAAGCAGCAGGAGCAACCTTCATGATCCTACCGGTAATCCATTCTATCGAAAACATTGTAAGATAAGTTCTTCCAAGAGTGATCGATCTGTCATTCTGCGATTGACAAGCATATGACAAAAGGAGACCGACGATCTTATCACTTGTATCCTGATCAAGTTCCATTATCAGATCAGCATCAAAAAAGACATGCTTTCCCGCGATGGAATTTATCTCATCTGATAAAGATTTCTTATATGCATCCATATCCTCTAACCATTTTGCTACGCCGTCCTCGTTATTCGATTCGATGATACCTGTAGCAACTTTTTTAAGATCCTCATGTGCATTTGAAACTGCATAGCATTCATCTGCAATAGCGAACATATCGATGTCATTTTTCCCGTCACCAAAAGCCACCACTTTCTCACACTGATACATGTCCTTCAGTTGCTTTACGGCATTCGCTTTGGATGCTTCCATCGGCATGATCTCGAGCCACTGTTCATCAGTATAAATGTCGATCTGATAAACGCAGTGGAACTGTTCCTTATACTTCTCATATATCGAAAAAAGTTTCTCAGGTGTATCAATGCAGGTAACGTAAAAAATGTCACCTTTTCGAAGATCATCAGCGGAAGAAACACTATTCTCTCTAATGTCTCCCTTACGGCTGTCGGTAAACTTCTTCATGCCCACAGTACTGAGTTCGGGAACATACGAAAACTTCTCTGTCTCATCGATATAAGAATAAACGATCGGGTAGATCTGCTTGCTGAATAATTCATCCAACAATCCATTCACGGCAGTTTTATCAAAGTAGTTGCCCTTGAGGATCTTGCCGGAAACATTATCAACGATAAAAGAGCCGTTATAAACGATAAGAGGGATCTTAGCGTCGATGCCTCGCGTTACTTTTCGAGCAGTGATCCAGGAACGCGCTGTCGCATATGAAAAGAGTATACCTTTATCGGTCAGACTGTTGATCACACGATTGGTATATTCTGAAGTTCTCTCATCACTTCTTAATAGGGTTCCGTCCAGATCTGAAACGTACAATGTTTTTCCATTGTCATGATAAGGACAATTGTCTTTTGTTTGTTCACTCATTTTATATCCACCTGCATTTTATTTCTCTATTCTATTTAATCGCAGGCGAATCTACAAGACGATTACTTTTTTCTGCGATTTCTTTTATCTTCGTACATCAGCTGATCTGCAGTCTGCATGCAGATAATGATCTGGCTGGTGTTGCCGTCCTTAAGCTCGCAGATACCGATGCTGGCGCCCAGCTCATATGGCTTGTTCATCTTTTCTGACGCCTTAACAAGTTTGTTGCGGAAACTCTTTTCAAAGTCAGATTTCCTTCTCGCGGAATTGGAGACAAGGACTGCCATGAACTCATCGCCGCCGAATCTGGCGCAGATCTCGCCTTCTTTCAGAGAAGACTTAAGAGCTTCTGCGAGAGTAATGATCGCGAAGTCGCCGTCAGCATGTCCGTACTTATCGTTGATCTGCTTCAGCTCATCCATATCGATACTGACGATGAAGATCTTCTTGTCTCCTATGTCGTCCGACAGGATCTTTGCGAGACCTTCCTCAAAACCGCGTCTGTTGTTAAGACCTGTAAGCGGATCTGTCTGGCTCATCTTTTTCGCTTCGGACAGGGAGCGGAACTGCCTATCGTAGAAACTGTTTTCGATAGCATTGGAAAGAGTATTGATATAGGTACAGGTCAGCGAATTCGCCCACTGATCCAGAGAAGGCTTGAGGACCAGGTAACCGTACTCCCTGCTCTTAAAGTGCAGCGGATAAAGGATATATGTGTTGGCATATTCAGTGTCCAAGATCTCAGGCGGAAGGATGTCGCGGCGGTCGAATTCAATGTTGAGGATATCCGCTTTTTTAGCTCTGTCGATATGCATTACCTGCTTAAGGATCATGCGATCAGTGAAGACTTTGTTTCTCTCGATCCTGGACATGTGAGATTCGTCGTCTTTACAAAGACACACGAAACCCTTGTCGCATTCCAAGGTGTGGAAATAGAAATCTGCAACGCTCAGGGCGTTATCCAGATCATAGTCGTTCTGGTAATCGGCAGTGATCCTTCCTGCTTCACGAAGCAGGACTTCTGTAGCACCGAGTTTCTTGATCGCATTTGAATTGCTGATCACGACCTGCTCGCCGCAGCCGCAGCTCGCGCGATACTTTATCTTATCCGAGATAGGATTGATGTTCGGAACTTCTATGTCGTTCCATGAGTATTTTATGAGGTCCAAAAGTTTCAGAGCGTACTTCTCAGGTTCGATCACAACTGTCGTGAGAGAAGGGGTGTATTCGGCTCCGTCAATGGTTCCGTCAACACCTGTTACGGCGATGTCTTCAGGGATCAGTTTGCCTCGTTCCTTAAGCTCGTCACAGATGGACAGCGCCATATAATCGTTGGCGCAGATGATGGCCTCAGGATAATCATCAGAACCTGCGAGGAAATGATCCATCGCTTTCTTACCTCTGTTTATCCAGTAGTTGCCTTCGTAGATGTAATTCGGCAGGACTTCGAGACCAGCTTCCTGCATTGCCTCTTTGTATCCGGCAAGTCTGTCTGGTGAGTCTTTGGATGAGAACGGACCTGACATGTAGTAGATCTTCTTAAAGCCGTGGCTCTTGATGAAGTGGTTGGTCAGTTCCTTGATCGTGTTCTTGTTGTCGATAGTTATGGTCTTAAAATCTTCCGGACCGCTCTGAAGGCAGAATACGGGACACGTAGCTTTTCTTCTTATAAGGTCGTACAGTTCGGCATCCATGCCGTTAATGTCGAATGAATTAGGAAGTGCGACTATCGCATCAAAGACTGAGAAATCCGGAAGATAGATGATGTTCTTCTTGCCGATCTCGGATAAGAGATTACGTCCGTACGGGCAGGAATAGGAACCGTAAGATGTGTAGATGAAGACGTCGATGCCTTCGCGGTTCGCAAGAAAAGAGAAGAACTTTCCGAATTCCTGCTGAAAGTTCTGAACAATCTCATTCATGAATATGCAGATTTTCTTACGTTGCATAAACAGTTCCTGCCGGCAGATAGAATCTATAAATACTATATTCCATTGTTTTCGAGAAATATATAAAAAATACGAGAACAAAGACAGATTTCAGGCTTCAGTTGGATGCAAAATCTGATCTTTACGGTATCAATCGTGACATCCGCCGTGACCGCACTCATGATTGCCGTGATGTCCGCACTCATGGTCCCCGTGATGATCGTGGTGATCACACTTGGCGCCAGGATCATAGGTCAGATTGCCTTCTGCAAGGGCTTTTGCAGCTTCATCCGCATTGCCTTGGACTCCGCCGTAGAGCTTGATACCGGCTTCTGCAAGAGCCATCTGTGCGCCCATTCCGATGCCGCCACAGATAAGCACATCGGCTTCTGCTGCTTTGAGAACACCTGCAAGGGCTCCGTGACCGCTTCCGTTCGTATCGAGGATCTGGCTGTTTACGATCTTGCCGTCCTCGACGTCATAGATCTTGAACTGCTCTGTGTGTCCAAAGTGCTGAAATATATTTCCGTCTTCATAAGTAACTGCGATTCTCATAATGTTGGTTCCTTTCTTGGATATTCCGATATTGAAGATCTCATTCAATCTGTAGGTGCCTCCGCTGATCTGAAGTCTCTTGCCATTGATCAGGGCATCGGCGATCTTCTTCCTGGCTGAGTCATAAATAGACGTGACAGTTGTTCTGGCAACTCCCATCTTCTCGGCGCATTCTTCCTGTGTCATGCAGTCTTTATCGATAAGCCTTATTGTCTCCAGCTCATCAAGACTCATCACTATGGTCTCATCCGAGGAAACATCCTCAGGTGAAAACGACCAGTGATCAGGATACTGACTGATGCAACGACATCTTGGTCTGCGTGTCATGGCAACACCTCTTTTCTGACATATGTCAGTTTTATGGTAGTGCCTTATCTGACATATGTCAACTATGGATTTGGTTTTGATGTTTCCAAAGGAATTACTAACTTGCCGTCGTTCATGGCAAATATATACTCATCGCCCTTCGCAGAGCTTGTCATGTCAACGGTGAAAAACGCATCATTCACGAAGCCGTAGTAATACTCGGTGTCTTCCTCATCGATAAGATGGATACTCCAATGGCCCATGCCGTCGTAATCGGCGCTTGTGACTTCCAGTTTCAAAGTCTCCATGATATCGATGCAGTTTCCGATCTTCTTAAGTTCGACTTTACTGTCCAATCTGTAAGGCGGTGAGATGCTTACGTCATTGCTTTCTACGCGTACAGGTTCCGTGCCGCTCTCATCAACAAAGATGTCACCGTATTCGATGTCTTTCGCGGAGTGCGACCATACAACTGCTTTAATGTCTTCGCCATCGAAATAGCGAAGTCTCACATCCTGGTTGCCGGAGCCCGCCGTACCGACCATGACATAATACTTGGTATCGTCAAACTCAGGTTCCGTCTCTTCGATCTCCGTATCCTTCGAAGACCTGACCGAATTACTTTTCTCTTCTTTGCAGGATGTCAGTGTAACTGAAAATAATACTGCCAACATGGCAGCTGCCAAAACTCTAATGATCTTCATCTTAATTCCCCTTAATTCCTCGTATCGAAAACTCTAACGATCTTTCCCTCATTGCTATTATATCACGCCCGAAAACAAACAAGAAAACTAAGAGGATGTTAAAACATGTCCTTGATAACTCCAAGCAGATCTCTCGGGATCTGCTTTTTATGTATTAAAGCAATCTGTCCTGAAACACCAGTTGATCCTCCCTGCTTATAGGGAGCAAATACTGGATTTTAAACTGGAATCCCTTAGAGAATCCCTATCAATAGGGATAGATTACTGGATTTTCAGGGCATTATATAACATATTGTAACTGTTTTAAATCGATCCCGCGACTTATCATTCTTGATTTACCGCTCAACACAAATCCGTTATTCTCATAGAACCGTCTCGCATTCGTGTTAGACTCCAGAACCCACAGGAAAATGCAGGACCAAGAACCATACGTCTTGATGAAGTTCATAAACTCACGGCCAACTCCTTTTCCTCTGTACTCATTCAAAATGTATATACTCTCGATCTCCAGGACATTATTGGCCTCGCGCGTCTTGACGATTCCTGCCACATTATCAGATTCTTCCAAAAGAAAATACGTACAACTGTCATCTTTGATCGACTCTAAGAATTCCTCCGACCTTTTCGAGGCCGTATCATCATAAATATATTCATCAGGGAAGATGCCACGATAGGCTGACTTCCATGCCTCAGAATGGACTTTGCCCACAATAACAGAATCTTCTGCAACTGCTGTTCTTACTCTCATGATATTTAACTGATAATAGTCCTTATATTTTGTTGCCTTTCTTATCGACAAGGCCGTATCTATATTTCATCGCGTTCAGATAAAATATTGTGCAATTATCATTCGGATCAGAAGGATCATAGCAGATCGTCTGGGCCTTTCTTACCTGAATAGCAGGACTGCCCTCGCCCTGTCCGGTATAAGTCTTTCCATCGACCTCAAATTCATAGGAAACCATAAATATGCTATCTGTAGCATCTATAGTGTCTTCTTTCATGGTACGACCGGTCCCAACGCCTGAAGAAACCAGATGCGTATCCCAGTGATGCTCGGTGATCCTGCCTTCCGCTCTTCCGGAATATCTGTTGACCAAATCTCTGTTTTTCTGTTTTTCCTCTCGTATTCTCTCTTGATAAGCACTGCGATAGCGAATTCTACCAATGATCGTAATAATCACAGCAAAGATTAAAAGTCCTATTAACAGATATCTAACCATACAAAACCTCCGTTGCTATGTTCCCATCACACTTCTCAGACAGTTATCTTAGTACTTCATTCATGCTTCCGGTCCTATAACCGGTCAGGTCCATCGTTACATACGTAAAGCCAAATGACTTGAATGATGATGTAATCTGATTACGGACATCATCACTTATGAGTTTCGAAAACTCCTCCGGCATTATCTCGATCCTTGCCATGGTACCGTGAATGCGAACACGTACCTGACGGAAGCCGAGATCCAAGAGCATCTGTTCAGCTTTGTCTACCATCTTGAGTTTTTCCTCTGTGATCGTCTCGCCATATACAAATCTGGACGCGAGACATGCAAAGGACTGCTTATCCCACGTAGGGAGATCGAAATGCCTTGATAAAGCTCTGATGTCTTCTTTGGTAAACCCGATGCTTCGCAGAGGACTTTTAATTCCCAATTCAGCAATGGCCTGAAGACCCGGACGATAATCTCCGTTGTCATCCAGATTGGAGCCTTCAGCGATCACACTGATATCTTCATCCGAAGCGATCTTAATGATCTTCTCGAACAATGTACGCTTACAGATATAACATCTGTTCTTCGGATTCTGCGAGAAGCCTTCGATCTGTAACTCCTCCGAATCGAAGATCACCTGACGTATCTCATGAGAGTTGCAGAACTCTTTTGCTTCTTTAAGTTCCCTCTCAGGGAAAGAACTCGACTTAGCAGAAACGGCGACCGCCTTGTCACCCAGCGCATCCTTTGCAGCATAAAGGAGGAACGTTGAATCAACTCCTCCGGAAAATGCGACAGCCACACTTCCGAAATCCTTGAGCATCTGCTTCAGGTCTTCGTATTTTTTTAACTGTTCAGCTGTGACTTCGTTTATCTTATTGGCCATTATTCTTCTCCTCTACACTCACTCGTCAGATCCTTGATAACCTCTACGGCATGATTATATCATTTCAAGTCCCAGAACGACTTGTTATTATGAAGGCACGGAGTGAAATGATCCGTGAGAAAAGATAGTTTTCGAGAGGAAAAAGAAGCCTAAATCACAATACTCCCGATTCGAGTATCTTTATTATCGGACCATCACAGTCGATCTCCATCTGAGCTCCAACAGGAAGGACCGTCATAGGCGTACTGTGAATGAACGCCACTTTGTCGCCCGGATTCAATTTTGAAGGAATTAATAGCTCTCTCATTTTTGTTCCTCCTTCATCTTGATTCTATCACGACAGTGATCGCAGGATTTCCTCATCGTCAATCGGTTTGATCTCACCTTTATCAACCAAGAGCATATTACCGATCTTCAATATGTCATCACCCTTCAAGAATACCGCACTCATATCTTCCATCGCAACGATCGGATGAGTTTTAGACATCTCCAACAATGTAGGAATAAACCATTCACCTTCCTCAAAGTGCGACTTGATCGTGATATTAGTAAGTCCGATCGCTTCATAGAACTCCGGGTTGTCCCAGACATAAGCAACATAGTGTCCCAAGTTCATCGAACCTGCACTTACACCAAGGATCATTGCATTACTTTTGTGAAGCTCCGAATCAAGTCCCAGATCACGGATCAGTTCTATCTGCCACTTCGATTCTCCGCCCATGAGCCAAATGCAATCTGCTTCTCTAACCAGTCGGATTGCGTCTTCTGCTTCCGTGCGTCGATCTATCACATGCTTCTCACTAAATGCCAAGCCTCGCTCAGCGAACATCTCATGCATGCCGTCCCGTTCATCATCATTTTGCGCATAGTTCTCAGGATCAGCACTGATAAAAACAATACTTTCACGCTTCTGAAGATTTTCTCTAAGGACCTTCGCGATCGCATCATTAAAATGATGATCCGGAAAGCCACTAAACAGCCCGATAATACGTGTATTCATATTTGTATACTCCATTTCTTTTACAACGCCGGTTTCAATTATCATTTGTTATCTCCACTACGGTGTTCCTCAACGATCGCTTGCAACACATCACGAGCATCTTCATATACTGTCTCGGTCAGCATCAATCTCTTACCGGTATGGGTCTTTATCACGAGCACATATGAATCCCAGTCCAGGCGTTTACGCCAACGAAGCGTACCTGTGAGCTTGCCAAATTTACGGGCATCACTGTTAATCGTAGTTGCTCTTTCCGAGTGCCATCTTTCCCACGACTTAATTGTCTCGACATCATCATAATCCACAACTGTGAGTCCCTTATTGATACCGATCAGAGTCGTGGGAGTTACGAAAGCTCGAATAGTTTCATTCCATGTTGTCTCAGGATCATTTGCCATCGCATCGATCTCCTGAGGTTTATATCTCCTGCTGCTGCACGCGGGTATTATGTGCTTACGCATATTGAGATTTCCTGAAATCTTCACAAAGATGCAGACTATAACCACAATAGAAAGTCCGAAAATTCTACCGCCTTCACCACCTACAACAAAAATAAGAACTGCAGCAACAACCAGCATGAGTATATGGAAAAAGAATAAAAAGTTATCATTTTCTATCTGCTCACGAATACGTTTATTCGTATAGTTTTTGGTGAGGTATCTTGCTTCCTTTTCCAGGTAATTCGTTCCTCTTTTATACTCCTTCGGTTTGGGTTCCGGCTTACGGACAACCTTCTTCTTGCAGTTATGATTCTTACCCATCTGCCGTATATCATACTCCCCGGAACATTTTTCACAGTAGCAATTATAACACTACTTTTTCTTTACCATCCTGACTATTGAAACAGGTGTACCGAGATTCCATTCTTTTTTGCATCCGTCAAATTCAAAACCATATTCATGATAAAAACGAATGGCTCTCTCATTCTTTTCGAAAACCCACAAATATAATGTGTCATATTCACTGAGTTTGGCGCATGCTTCACTCATCAATCGATATCCGATTTTTCTGCCACGGTATTCTGAGAGGATATAGATCGCATCAATCTCTCCTGCATCCGGCAGATCTTCATCTCTTGATGGACTATAGACCGCAAATCCTACAACTTTATCTCCGTCCTTAGCTACAAGAGTGTTTTCCGGAAACTTCCTGGCACGTGCTGTTGTGGCTTCTACAGTCATCGTGTCAAGATACCTGTCACATACGATACCTCTATAGACTTCCTGCCATGAAGTACAATGTACGAATCCTATTCCGCACAATTCTTCATCGGTTTCAGCTAATTTAATGCAAATTGAATCATTGATCTCTTCCATAGAAGTATCCCTCCGCTGCGTTAGAACATAACGTTCTAAGGTATTCACTTTTGTAGTCATTATATCATTGACTTTATCAGTCTTATCTTTTGTACAGTATGCAGCAGTGGTAAAATGGTATCTATAAAAATATTCTGATAGGTGAGGTTTGTATATGTTCTGTCAAAATTGCGGTGCTCAAATTGGAGATAATGATAAGTTTTGCAAAGCGTGCGGAACACCTGTACAAGCTCAGCCGATAGCGCCGGTAACTCAGCAGGCACCTGTCAATCAGCAGCCTGCCCAACAGGTTACGACAGTTCAACCGTCCGCAGAAAAAAACAGTATTTCTGATGAAGAAAAAGCCCGCAGGAAGAAAAGAGGAACTATCCTTGGAATAATATCCATAGCTATGCTCTTTGGAACATTAGCTATCATTATTCCTTTGTCCGTAACACGTGTGCTTGATGATTATCCGGTATTCGGAATTACGCTCGGATTTATATCTGCTGCCGCCATAATCGTGGCTTATGTATTGATGGTCATCTCACTAGCTAAGTACAGGAGCACTTTATCGAAAGTAATGATCTGGATATATGGCGTCATATTAGTTATCACTCTTATCGTAGGTATTTTTTTGATGTACACTACGGCAGTAGATTGCAGCAACGGTTGTGTAGATTGCGTACACCATTTCTAAGATGCAGATAGATATTCCAGTCTTTACCAGGTCTCCATACGGGCTGATGGTCGTCTTATCGGTTCTTATCGGTTTTTGTAATGCCGTTATTCTGATGCGAAGATCCAAGGTATCATGGCAGACCATCGCTTTAACCTGTATGCTCACGATCATGTGCACTATGGTTTGTTCATGCATGGCGTCTGTTTCCATTACAGAAGACGGCATCAGTTTCTCATTCTCCGGCCTTGGTGCAGGAGTTGGAATGATCATCGGAATATTCATTTCCACATTGATCTTTAACGAGAAAAACGATCATATAATAACTTCATTTATCGTATCCGCTCCTTTGATGTACGGCATTGCCAAGATAGGATGCTTTATGGCCGGATGCTGTCACGGAAAAGAATACTTCGGTCCCCTGGCGGTAACATATCACAACAAATATGAAGGTACGTATTTCCCCATTCAGATCGTGGAATCTGTTGTCTATATTCTGATCTTCGTCATATCACTTCTGTTGACCCTAAAGATGAAGAACAAGATCCACGTTATCGCTGTCATCTTCGCAATCATATTACCCGTAAGATTTATAACGGAATACTTCAGATACTACAACGAGGGAACGCTTATCTCCAAAGATCAGATCATAGTGCTGATCGCTGCAGCAATAACAGCCATATTAGTGATCATTAGGTATATAATCTTTAAGCGTGTTCCGGTTCGTGAAGACTCCGTTTCCGAATAATTGAGAGACCGATAAAAGAGGAAGTTATGCTATGAACTATGTAAATAAAGGCTTAAGAGATGTATTGATTTTTCCAGAATTGGATGATGTTTCTTTAATACAGGATATCAGGGAAAAATACGATGAACTTGCTGATATAGTTCCGCCTCATATAACCTTAGCTTTCCCATTTGACAGCGATATAACTAACGAAGAATTAGACAGAAAACTAAAGAACATACTTAGTGAATATAAAGAGTTCAGCATTTCTTTATCCGGCGTATCTTATCATTATGATGAACGTGTAGGCGTTTATTATATTTACTTGGATGTGACTCAAGGATATGACACTATTTATGAGATCAGTAAAAAGATCTACAGTGAAATATTAAATATGGAAGTGCCTGAAAAGTATATTCCACATATTACCTTAGGGTCTGTTGAAAAGATAAACAACATAAAACTTGACCATGTATTCAATACAACTGTTAAGAATATAGTTGTAGAAGACATCGGAGAAAATGAAGAGTCGAATATAATACTGAGATATTCCATATAATATCACCCCGATCACTTCATTGTTCCGGGTTTAGTCAATAAAATTGCTACTTTGCGATTTATTGATCTTGTGCATTGAGATACTTGTTTAATTCTATCTTCTTGCTGTTTTTTTGTTCCTGCTGCCAGGCAATGATCTCATCAAGGAGTTTGTTGCGTTCCTCCATATAATTATGATACTCATAGAAAGAACTGCATTTCTTATAATCCTCAAACCAGCTCATATCGCCCTGCAGATATTTGCTCCATTTACTGTCCAGATTCCGCGATAGGATCATCAGATCTCTCCGTACCTATTCGGATAGCGATCCACCCTCCGTCTGCAAGACCGGGCGCTGATCCTGATTTGTTGAATCTGACAAGACATGTTCTAATACTTTATATATATGGACCGAGGTGACTTATGGCGGCCGCGGTGATAAAATTATCTTGTGTGTTGGTTGCGTACGCGTTTTTTCAGGAGGGGTTATGGCAAATAAAACTTCTAAGATACTTGTGAGCATCCTGACGATGCTCGCTCTGGTCGGTGTCCTTTGTTTCATATCATTCGGTAAGGTTGCTGCAGATGATACAAAGGAGATCGACGGCACTGTTTTCGAAAAGGATGAGGACGGCTGGTATAAGTGCAAATTGCAGTACGCCACCTACAAGTACCTTGACCAGAACACGATCAACACCTTGTGCGGCGGAAGTCTTCCGGGCAGTGAGTGGGTTACCAGTAACGATGAATTCTGGCTGGGCGAGGATATCACCATTACCAAGGGTCTGGATGCAGGTTCCGATTACAATATGAACCTCAAGATGTATGGCCATACTATCACGTACAATCCTGCCGACAGCAGTGAGTACTTCTTCAAGGCCACTCCGGCAAAGGGTGAGAATACTTCATATTTCTCGCTTATGGGAGGCAACGGAACCATTTACTCGGCTAATGGTGCTCCTTTGTTCCTGATGGGCGGAGACAAATACGCAAGCGGCGGAAGCTTATTCCTCAACGACGTTACATTGCAGGGTAACAGTACCTCCTATGATCCCGCAGGTCACAGCGCCATAACGCTTGTGGATTGCGGATCGTATTCGAGTAATTACGTTACCATACAGAAATTCTCAGCTCCGAAGGGCGGCGCTTTCTGTTGCTACGGCTATACGACTGAGAGTTATTATGGAGACACCGTATATGGAGGAGATGTCTCCCTTTGCACCACCACCATCAGGAACTGCTATGCCGATGAAGGCGGTGCCATCTATTCGGAGAAACACATCGATTGCTGGAATGCCGTAATAACCGATAACGTTGCACAGACGAGAGGCGGAGCTATCTGCATGGGTGGAACTAACGCAGATATCGAACTGTCAGACTGCACCATCACAAACAACGTATGTATCGCGGATAAGAGCGCAACGACCGGCGGCGGCGGTATCTACTGCGGATCAACGATGGTCAGTAAATACGCGGTTGATTCGGGATGGACTCCTGAGGTCAGAGTCATAGACAACACCTGCGGAGACAACAGACCGAGCAATATCTATTTCCCTAATAACAATACAAGGGACATCATCAACTTCTCGAGTACTTTTATGGACGATGCAGATCCTAAGATCGGAGTATCCAGGTATTCATATGAAGCAATGGATATCGTGGCATTAGACACTTACAGCGGATACGCCTTCAACGACGAGACAATCAACTATATCGTATCTGACGATCCTGACTGTGATATCTTCGGATACGATAAGAATTCCAACGGGTATTATAAGTCCCTCAGGATGATCGAGAAAATGGAAGATGACCAGGTGGCTTTCCTCCAGGGATTCTCGCTCATGGTCGAGGATTACGACCTCAAGGTAAAGATGACGATCTATATCCCTAACAGGGAAGAAGATTATAAGTATGACGAAGACTGGTGGGCTTCACTCGGTCCTGATCAGACGGAATTCTACGCCAGGGGCAGCGAGGCAATTGAGTGTGCTCCGGGAAATGTCATCTCGAACGGCAAGACGGTAAGCTTCATCTTCCCTTATGACCCGACGGACATGACGGTACCACTCGTCTTCAAGGCATCTTATCAGGGTGACGATATCGTTGAGGCCAGCGGTTTCTCGCTGGAAGACTATGCAAGAGCCATCATCAGAAATCCGTTAAAGTACCCTTCAGGTGCGGAAAACAGGGTTGCGGCTCTGGTAATCTACGCCAATGCCTGCCAGAGGTACTTCGATTTCAGGATGGACGATCCGATCATCTGTGCTCTTGACGAGAACCTGGATCTTCTCGCAGCGGTCGACAGCGTGAACGTTGAAGATAAGTATCAGGATTACAGTTCGACCATTACCGCTACCATAAAGGATAACAAGATCAAGATCTACAGTATGAGCGGAATCTTCGGAAGCCAGCCTACGGTAAAGATCTATATCCACGTCAAAGACGGCGTTACGCCGGTTTTCGGAAATTGGGATTATGATTCGAATTACGATGCGGTATTTATCCCTTACGAAGCAGTAGATCACGGAAACGGTGTGTATACCATCAACATGCCGAAGGACTACGGCAATCTTTATGCTTATGAGGCAGGGTTCGATGACACTATAGCTAATAATCAGGATTACTGTTCCTATTGCTATGCAGACATGACATATTACCTGCTCGCCAAGTTGCAATCCGAGACGGCCAGCTATAATATGAAGGAGCTGGCAAGGACCATGCTGATCTACAGATTTGTCTTCTACCGCGGGACTTTCGATTAAGGAGGGCTTATGAAAAATAATCTTATCAATAAAACCGACTATCCGGCTCCGGAAATAGAGATAATCAAGCTCAGCGCAGAAGGTCCCTACTTCGATTCGGGAAAATACCATGAGAAGGACAAGCTCGAAGGCGACGAAGAGCCGTTCAGTATATATACTCCTTGATAAGGGTTGTTAAGTTATCGGTTATCAAGAGTCCGGGCAGTATCAGAACCGGTCTTCCCGATGTTTTTATTTGTGATCTGTTTTTTGTTCCTGCTGCCAAAGCAATGATACGTTTTGCACAGAAAGAGTTCGGGATAACTAAATTTGCATCCAGTCATGTTGAGCAAAACAGGGCTTCAGGTCATGTTATGGAAAAATGCGGACTTCACTTTGTCCGCTATGGTCAGTTCCAAAAACTTGACGGCACATGCAAAATGCGCTCTATGGAATATGAAGGAGAGCTTGATCCGCAGATCGTATAAATGTGAGCAGATGCTTAAAACTGATCGAAAGTTTAAATTTCCGAAATGAAGAAATAGTATGTAATATCATCAGTTTTATAGACTATGACAGATCGGGGTTTGAGGTTGGATGATATGAAGTGTGAACTGTTAG
>CAMYXL010000027.1 GCA_947303255.1 uncultured Clostridia bacterium
GAACTCGCGACTTTCACCTTGGCAAGGTGACACTCTACCACTGAGTTAATCCCGCATGAGTTAATCAGCAAGTAGTATTATATGTAGGATGCCCCTGTTTGTCAACAACTTTTTGCGAGAAGAATTCTCTCGTCTGTGAGGAAGTTTTCAAAGTCCTCTACCATCTCGTGACAAAAGTCCCCTTTTACGTACGGAGCCCAGAATTGGGTGTCAGAGAAATTGGCCCAGATGAGCATATAGCACATCTTCTTAAGAGACTCATCTGATGAGATAAGTTCCAGGAGATTTGTGAACCAGTTAAGGTCCGTGTTGCCGCTCGGAGCGAGGCCCTCGTAGTAGTTTCCGTCTGAGGCCGTAAGCACGCGGACGCCTGTCTCGGTAAGCGCGCAGAGCTTGCCGTGGTTGTGGGCACAGTTTGCGATCACCTTGAAGGACTTCTTGAGCTTATCGTGGAACTTATCCTTATGAGAGATCTTGTCATCGTAGAGATCCAGGCCCATGATGTCCACGTATTCGTCACCCGGATAGCGTGCCATGTAGTCGATAATGTTTTCGATAGGACCATTAGGAGAATAACAGTAGACGAAACTTCTTACGCCGCAGTCGTTTCTTAAGTAGTCCACGGTGTACTTGAAAAGATCCACAAAGTCCTTGTCCGGCAGGAACTCGCGGCCCCACCAGAACCAGTCGCCGTTATCTTCGTGGAATGGTCTGAAGATCATAGGGATGCGCTCGCCTGAGACGTCGATGCAGTCACCTGCAAACTCGGCGATCCTGTTAAGGAACTTGATGTACTTGGAATTCAGGTCGCCGCCCGGCATGATCCTGTGGCCGATGTCGCCGTCGGTGAACTTGGATGAGAAATCAAAATACTCATCACCGCCAAGGGAGAAATTCGGCATGTGGGAAGACAGAGTAACGATGCAGCCTTCCTTGTGGAGCTGCTGAACGACTCTTACCAGATCGTGATAATTACCTTCATATCCGTAGAAAGAGAGAGTATCGATACCGACGACCAGAGGATGAGAACCGCAAAGGTTCTTAACGTCTGACTCGGTGCCGTCGTAGTTTTCGATGCTGACGCCGATGTGGCCGGCGTTTTGCTGTCCGAAAGCTATCTTATCGGAATTAGAAATATCTCTAAGTCTCTCGATCAGTTCAAGGGCCGCAGGCTCCCTGTAATCGGTATTCACGAAAACACCCCCAATTTACTCGCGGTAGTTTCTCTTCGCTGCACCAGGCACGTTTTTCTTGCCGTCAAAATCACCGAAAGGATCTTCAATATCGGAGATGTCACCTCCCAGATTCTGAACAGCGGACATGATCTCGTAGAAAAGATCTCTGTCGATAGTGTCCTTATTGCGGTTAACGTAGCCCTTGAGCATCGGGATAGCACGGCCGTCGCCGTACTCCATGAGGCAGATAACCGCATAGATCTTGTTTGTCATGTATCTGAAAGCGTGTTTCAACGCCAAGTAGATATCTTCAGATGGCTGGTTCTTACCGATCCTTGAAAGGATGATAACGAGATCCTCAAAAGGTCCCAAAAGACCGCTGTCGCTGTTGGCGTCAAGTTGGCCGATGATATATGGAACGGATACTTCAGGGAATGCCTCAACATAGCCCGCGATGGAATCCGCTACGAAATCTCTAGTCTCAGGATAACTTAAAAATCTGTCGAGGATAGCTGCTACTAAACTTCCGTCACGAAGCTCGATAAGAAGTTCGAGACATGCCTTGACCTTGGTGAACTCCATCTCGAAGATCTTGTCTTCGTCCTTGAGCTCGTCCTCGATCCATGCTGCCTCACCGATAGTTGTAGCCGCATAATTACGAAGCTTCTCGTAAACGTCCTCGTTACTCTCAGCCTTATTAACGAGCGCCTCAGTAAGTGATACCGGAGCCTTGCCATCAAGATTTACGGCGCAGTATCTCTGGATCTCCAGAAGCTCGTCTACACTTAAGCCGAGGAAGTATTCTCTCATGGACATACCGTCGAGAAGATCGTCTTCCTGATCTTCCATAAGCGCCATCTGGCTTTCTGTCTCTTCCATGACCTGTGACTGAAGATATGACTCATAGCTCATCTCATCACTGTCTTTTGGTATATCCATCATCTTATCAGCCATCTCGTCCATTTTCTGGTCGAGGATGAGCTTAGAAAGTTCATCATATTTTGCAAGGACTTTTTTGATAGCGTCGTCCATAATATTCCTCCGAAGGTTTTAGTCTACTGATTGTACTACAAACATGCTTCTAAAACCAGCAAAGGATCATCCCACACTTTCCAAGATATTCGACATCTGTACCGGAGTGATCAATCATAAATGAAATCGGGCAGTTCGATCTGCGTCGGATATAACAGATCGTAATCCTTGAGGAAAATATCCAACGCCTTCTCCGCCTCCTTTATATTGTCTCTTGTTACAAAACCGTACAGAACAAGAACCTTATCCTTCTTTTTATATACACCAAAATAATGATCCACAAAATGGGCAACGAGATAGTCCTTCTCTGCTGTGAAATTATCCTGCTTCAGATTTTCTTCCAAATGCTCCTTCAAACCGTCAAGGTAATCACCTGCATTATCTTCGTTCTTGAAATCCACCAAAAAGATATAAAACAGTCCGTTTTTATGACGGGCAAAGACAAAATCCGTTTCATCGACCTTCAGATCCCGAGGGACAAAAAAGGTTGCAACTAATGCAAGCTCGGTTTCTTCAATCTTTTTGCCGTATGTTCCGATATACTCGTCTTTGTGAAGTTCATTACCTTCGGACTCAAAACCATCCGGGAATTCTTTGACAGAGTCCACTCTCTCGAAATCAAGACTCTTGGCCGTCTTCTTCATATCATCGAAAGAGAAACTGTGCTTGGTACAGCCTGCCATCATCAGGACCATTATCGACACCAAAAACAGAGAACACAACTTTACCCTGTTCATACGGAACACCTCCGAAAACATCTTTTGATCGAATTATATCAAGGTCTCGATCAAAAAAATATGTTATAGTCTAAAAAAGAACACCGGGGGTGCATCATGATGAAACTGAAACACATAATCTGCTCCGTTATCGTCGGAACACTTCTGCTTGGCACCTGTGCCTGCAGTTCCAAAAAGGCCAAGACCACACTCACCTACATAGGCCATGCATCAGTCAAGATCGTAGCTTCGGACGGTACGGTCCTTTATATCGATCCGAACTATCAGGGTGACTACAGTCAAAATGCCGACTATATAATAGTGACGCACAAGCACGATGACCATATGCCTAATGCCACGCTCAAGCTCAATGACAACGGTCAGAAATTCGACAACTCGGATTTTCTTCATGACGGCATCTACGAGACGATGGACCTGGGTCCGTTCAAGGTCGAGGCCGTTCCTGCAGGCGGCAATCCGAACCACGACGTAAAGTACTGCGTCGGCTACCTCGTAACCGTTGACGGTGTCACCATCTACCACGCAGGCGACACTTCCATGATCGATCAGATGAAGGACCTTCAATCCCGGGACATCGACTACGCAATGTATCCGATCGACGGAGTTTTCAATATGGATGCCAAGGAAGCAACCGAGGTCGCAACTTTAGTCGGAGCCAAGAGCAACATACCGATCCACGAGTTCGATCAGAACGGCAGCAAGAAATCCGACAACTTCACCCCTGAAGGACGCCTGGTCCTTGAATACGGTCAGACGATCGAAATCGGTAAGTAAACTTTTTTGAACAAAAACGTCTCAAAACACAATTTGGATCATAAAAGGCAGGTTCACACTGAAGTGGATCTGCTTTTTGTTCTGTGAAACCCCGCCATGAAACACCAGTTGATTCTCCCTGCTGATAGGGAGACAATACTGGATTTCAAAGGTACTATAATGAGACCTTCCCATTTGTCTTCAAATAAATACAGTCATATGTACCGTTATAGAACTGTACAAAAAACGGGAATTCAAAAGAAGTCCAAAAAGAATGGGATGCCTCAAGTGAGTTCAATCACTTTTGAGACATCCCCATTTCTTTTATTCTCGAAAACGATCAGTCATCGACAGACTTGTCAGTAGCCTTGGCATAGATAGCATCAACTTCTTTGCCTGGAGCCTTAGTAGCAAGTGTAACTACGACTGCGATGATAAGTCCGCAGATAAAACCGGGAACGATCTCGTATACGCCTGTATCCGTAACGATCGCTTCTCTGATGGTTCCTGTGAAAAGAAGGAGCCAAGCGATATCAACAACGGCACCGCCGATGATACCTGCAACTGCACCAACGTAGTTAAAGCGCTTCCAGAACAATGAGAGGATAACAACAGGTCCGAAGGAAGCTCCGAAAAGACCCCATGCATTTTCGACCATGTTCATGATGTCAGCTGCCCAGGATGCTTCGTTATCAAGACCCTGACGGGCAATGAAGAAAGCAACAACGGCAACCAGAAGAACTACGATACGTCCGATCCAGAGCATCTCCTTATCGGAAGCCTTCTCCTTACGGAAGAGCGGCTTATAGATATCACTGGTAAATGCTGAAGAAGCAACGAGGAGCTGTGAGTCAGCCGTTGACATAGCAGCAGCGATGATAGCTGAAAGAAGGATACCGGCGAGGAAGCCCGGGAAGATATCACTAACGATCTCGATGAAGATCCTCTTTCTTCCGTCAGGAAGGAGAGCTTCAGCAAGTGATGTTCCGTCAGAAAGGATAAATGTTCTTCCGAGATAAGCGATAACTGCAGCAGCACCGAGAGTAAGAACTACCCAGATGATAGCAACTGTAGCAGACTTCTTGATCTGTGAAGGCTTCTCGATGGACATAAAGCGGACGAGGATATGCGGCATACCGAAGTATCCGAGTCCCCAGCCAAGACCTGTAACGATCTCCTGCCAAGGAGCTGCGAAAGGATCAGTTCCGAATGCGGAAACGCCATCCTTGAAAGCGCCTGCATATGTAGCGCTGTAATCACCTGCAGCCTTCATAACGATCGGAACTGCAAGGAGAGCCACGAGCATCATGAGGCCCTGGAAGAAGTCTGTCCAGCAAACAGCCTTATAACCGCCCATGAATGTGTAGATGAGGATCAGTACTGCGAAGATGATCATGGCGAGATGCTGATGATCGACAAACCATGGCAGAACTGATGTGAAAACTGCTGTTCCTGCAACGAATGCGGAAGCAACATAAACTGTAAAACTGATAAGGAAGATGATCGCACAAACGACCTTCAATACAGAACTCTTACTTGCAAATCTGTTTGTAAGATACTGTGGAAGTGTGATGGAGTCACTGGATGCCTTGGAGAAACGACGAAGCCTTGTAGCTACGAAGATCCAGTTAGCGGCAGTACCGAGTGCGAGACCGATACCGATCCAGACCTGTCCCATACCAAACGCGAAGATGGAACCCGGGAAACCCATCAGAAGCCAGCCGCTCATATCCGATGCCTGCGCACTCATGGCAGTAACAAACGGACCCATATGACGACCGCCCAAGAAATACTCTTTCTCGTCCCCGCCCTTACTCTTCACGAAGAAGTAGATACCGATAGCAAGCACAACGACGAAATAGAGTATAAAAGCAAAGATCTTGTCCATATTTATACTCCTTTGGAATTCATAACATAATTTAGATTTACCACATTGAAGTACAAAAAACAAACCTCAGTTCACGCACAAAAAAAGACCGCCTCTTCCGAGACGGTCCTGATTATCGGTTATTCGATTAGTTAGGAAGACCGAGCTTACTAACGTACTTCTTCATCTTCTTAGCTGATTCCTTACCGTATGCGGATACATCGATTACCATGTCCTCTGCATAATAAACAGCTGAAAAAGCATCATCATTGTCGCAGTCGATGTAGTAGCCGTTCTTGCCTTCTTTGTAGTTCCTGTACTTCTTGTCCAAGAATGAATATGCCTCGTAGTAGTGTGAGAAATAATCATTTGCATCTTCTTCATCATCGAAAATGTAGTAGGAAACCCACATTGACTCGTCATCTTCAGACTCGTAAGCCTTGAGATAGTAGACATCCTCGTAAATATACGGATCATCTACATCATCGAAATTTGTGCCGTGCATCTCATCGTAATCTCCGTCGTAGAAATCCTTCTTTTTCCAGTCGAGCTGCTTCTTCGCAACATCTATGATCTTGTCTTCATCGATCTTCTTGACTGTATTGCCGCATCCTGCGAGCGATACGAGCATAACTCCTGTAAGTGCGACTGCTGCGATCTTCTTGAAATACTTCATTTTTTTACCCTCCTAAAACAGAACACTGTAAGTTTTTTCAACTCACAACTGCATGATACCATTCATTTTTGAGTAAATATACATTACAATATGCAAAAATAGATGGTTTTATTCATGTTCCTGTATTTTTATTCATTTCTCTTGTTTTCGAAAACAACAAAAAACCGGCCCACATGCGTGAGCCGGTCGGTTGAACTTAAGATTATCAGTAACTGCTTCCGATTGCGCTGAAGATGAGACCTGCAAAGATAAGACCGAAATACAGGAAGTAGATTCCGTAGAAGATCGTCATTCCGATTCCGCCGTAAGTAGCCGCGCGGCTGAGGCAGGAAGCTGTCTTGATCTTTGGTGTGTGCATGCCGCCCTGCTCAAGGTACTCGAGGATCTTCTTTCTGTTGCCCTTGCCCTTGAAGATTGCGATGATGCTGGCAACCGGGAAACCTGCGAGAACGCATCCGATGATGGCTGACTTCAAAAATCCGCTGGCTGTCTCATCGTAGTTAGGATCAATCTGCTGATATGCCTGCTGCTGATACGGCTGACTGTATTGTCCGCCATAAGGCTGCTGATAATTCGGTTGCTGATAGTTTGGCTGCTGGTAATTCGGCTGCTGATTATTATAATTGTTGTTTTCCATAGTTATTACCTCCTGTAAAAACTCAGAGATTTCTTATTCCACGATTGTGATTATAGCGCATTTTCGAGAGGAATTATATAAACAAGCGGTGAACAAATGTCCTGTATTTCCATATTTGTTCACGATTAGGAGGATTTTATGGCAAAAAAATGTCCCGCTCCGTTTCCGGAACGAGACATTTCATAAAAGCATCTGCTTATTAGTTCAAGCCACCTGCTGCAACTGCACCAAGGATCAATACGAAGTAGATAACGTAGATTGCTACACAAGCCAACTCAACGATAGATACAGGAATAGCGATTGTTGAAAGGATGCTGCCTGTCTTTCCCTTACCGTAGAGCTCACCGCCCTGTGCAAGATAGTTCTTGATGTTCTTCTTGTTCATGATTGCAAGAATCAAACCTACGATACTAACTGTGCAAGCAAGGATGATTGATGCGAGACCCTTCTTAAAGAATCCGTCCTGAATTGCGTAATCATTGTTTTCCATATATATATACCCGCTTTCAATGTAGTAGTGCATAACACACCCGCAGTTATTATATCAAACAATGTCCGATTGTGTATATTTATTTTGAGTTTCAAATAAATTTTTGTTTTGTTTCGAAAACGCGGTAATACAGGCTTATATCCTGCTCTGGACCAGATTAATTACATCCTGGACGGTGGTGATACCTGCCAGGTCATCGTTGGTGAACGCGAAGCCGAACTTCTCCTCCAGAGACACTGCCATAGCGAGCATTCCGATGGAATTGAATCCCAGATCCTCCTTAAGTGTTGCCTCAGGCGTGATCTTTGTAAGGTCCACCTCGTCACCGAAAGCGTCCGTTACTGCCTCTTTGATACCTTCCAAAATGTCCATTATTTTCCTCCTGTTATCTCATCGAAAACATTCTTACATTCGTTGATCTTATCTATCAGTGCCTTCGCGATCTCATCCATCTCAGGTACCGACAAAAACTTATGGTTCGTGTAATCGCTGATCCTAAAGGGCTCACCTACTACAACTGTTCTTCTATTATACCAATGCTTCGGCTTAAGAGAATATGCCGGAATGATAGGTGCCCCCGTCTGGCTCGCCAGGAATATTACACCTGCCTTGATCTCCGTTAAATCCATCTCCTCTTCCCTGTGAAGAGTTCCCTCAGGAAAGATCGTCAGCGCACGCTTGTGCTTAAGAGTCTTCGTCGCAACCCTTATCGCGTTGATGTCCGCAATGTTCCTGTCGATCTTGATGCAGCCGGAGTGGTAACACAGGAAATTTCTTATCGGATCCTTCATTACCAGCTCTGATGCCAGGAAGAACATTCTTCTGTTCGAAAAAACTGCGGAATAGAACCACGGATCCTTAAAAGACACATGGTTGCCGACGATGATCATACCTTCGTCCTTTATCTCATTATGGAAAGGCTTTTTGTCGACAGTGTACTTCTTCGGAAAAGGAATGCTGCCGCCAAGAAGCACGATACCGTGTGAGATATCGTAAAAAAACATACTGACGCCGTACTTTTTATTCCAGAACATACCTATCCTTTGTTCATTCGAGCTTTGAGCTCTTCTCCAAGATTATTGACATACTTCTCAAGTTCTGAAGTAATTATCCTCGCTCTCTGGGTTTCAGGCAAGGTGGTATCCGGACAAAAATCATTGACATTTAAAGGTTCGCCGACCATTACGTGAGCTCTCTTGAAGAATCCGTAATTGCCGTCGGTATATACCGGAATGACAGGTGCGTCCGTGTGTGTCGCGATGATCGCCACACTAGGCTTAAACGGGAACGGAACGCCGTTTACAGGAAGTCTGGACGACGGGAAGATTCCTATGGATTCACCTCTGTCCAGGCAGTCGAGACACTCACCGATAAACGAGAAATCATACTTGTCACGGTCGACGTGGATACACCCGACGCTGAACAAAAGGAAATTCATGAATGCGTTCTTATTGAACATGACTTCTGCCACCAGGAACCTGATGTCATCGAAGATATAGTGATACCAGTATAGCGGCATATCCACGAGTGAGATGTGATTTGACACGAGGATGCACGGCTTCGGCAGCTTTTTCGAGCACTTCTCATTAAGATAGTAGAATTTCGGCTTGAGTATCAGAAGGGTCGGTAATCCCGTGACCTTAACAAAACCCGTTATAAACTTGTTCTTTCTAAAACGTCTTCCCATTATACTTTCTGATCCTCAATGTATTTACTTAAATCGATTGCTGTATTGCATGTAAAGGTCTCCACCCCGTACTCATCCGTGATCCTCGACAAGATCGCGAAGTACTGAAGGCTCGATGCTCCCAGATCCAGGATGATGTTCGCGTCAGGAGCGATCTCAGACTCAGGTTTTTCCAAGACATCGGCGATGATCTTCGTTACCTGCTTTAAGATCTCGGGATCAGCAAGAGGTACCTGCTGAGCCTGCTTAGGCATGAACTTATTCATCCTCATGAGCTTAATGTCGCCGTTCTTGATGCCTCGCTTTAAGTATGCTCGGCTGACCTTGATCGCCTGCTCACTCATCAGCGGATCATAGGTAAAATAGAACCTCTTGACCCTGGATGTCTGCGGAAGCGTGTCGTTGACCTTATTAATGTACTCGCAGATCGCGTCTGTTTCTTCCTTGGTTGCATTATTCTCGATCCTTACGACCATTGCAAGGACTTCGCCGTCACTTCTCTCCTCGCCGTAGCAGGAGAAGTTCTTGGCGTAAGGAATCTCGAACAGCTGCTCAACCGCATCAGGATTGATGTTCTCGCCGTTATCGCCAATAACGAGGTCTTTCTCACGGCCCTTGATGAACCAGTAGTTGCCGTCGTTAGTGGCTACGTCCATGGTGTCAAACCACTCGCCTCTTTCCTGAACAACGCCGTCGATCATGATCTTCTTGCTCAAGGATTCGCCCTTAACAAGAAGCGTTCCGTGATCGGAGATCTTGTACTGGGTGTCGCCTATCGGATGTCCTACGGAGTTGAGGTTACGCTCCTTCGGGCGGTAGCGCAGCTCAACAGATGTGATACCGATCTCACTCATGCCGTAGCCGTTATGAAGCGGGTAGCCGATGCCGTTAAACAGCTTCAGCGTAGTATCTTTGAGGTAGCTTCCGCCGCTTATGCAGAACACGATGGAAGGTCCGAAGATGGAACCCGTGACCTCACCCATGATGAACTTCGCGATGTTTGTTCCCGCATAAGGGAAGACATTCTGGATCGCCGTGCAGATGCTGATTCCGATCTTAAACGCGCGTCTCTTTTTGGCAGGACGGCGGTTGATCTCCGCCATGGCCTTCTTCTCGATGGTGTGCCAGAGCGCCGGGACCGCGAAGATGTGGGTAACCTCATGGCGGCGGCAGGTACGGACGATAGTGTCCGGTGAATAGTTCTTAAGGAACACGAAAGTACGGCCGAAGAACGCGAACCAGAAATATACCGCGAACAGGCCGAACACGTGGTAGAACGGCAGGAACGCCAGCTGCTTGATGGAACCGTGGTAGCCGGTCGCCATTCTCGGGCTCTCCTTAACGATGCTCTCGGCATCCAGGATCTGCTTGCTGGTCTCCGCTCCCGTGTAAAAACATATGGACTGATGAAGTGACGTCGCCGAAGTCGATATCGCGAACTCATTCTCGAAAACGTCCTCCGGACATCTCGCGTAGGAATCATCAGTCAGCGTAAATTCCGAAAAATCGATGAACTCGCCCGTGAGCTTTGTAGATCCCATGCCGATGATGGTCTTGATCTCAAGAGTTTTAAGGATAGACTCGGATAGGCTCTGCGGATGGCGGCAGTTTACCAGGAACGGCTTGTTTCCGCTCTTGATGATAGCCCAAAAAGCCACGATCCACTCGAGACAGTTCTCCATCTCCAGGGCAACGTATGCGTGGGTAGCGCCTATTTTCGAGTATAAAAAGGCAGAGGCATTTTCTATGTAGCCTTTGACTTCCTTGTAGGTGTACTTGCGGATCCTGTAGTCTATCTCAGTTTCTGCGAGGACCAGGCCGTTGTCGCGGAACATGATCTCGTAGATAGCCTGAAAATCGCGCTTCGAGTTAAGGAGCGCATTAATGTTGTAATCGATGTAATCCTGTAGTTCTTTTTTGATGCGCACTTATCCGACAAACTCCTTTATGGCGTTATCGTAAGCTTCCTTGTTGTTGATCCTCAGATGTGAATGAGCACCCTTGTCGAACCACACGATCTTCTTGTGGAGCGAAGTGCATGTGTCATAGAGTTTCTGACTCTTTTCAGGAAGAGAGAAGATGTCCTGTCTGCCGTACAGGAACAGGATAGGCATATCGCCGATCTCCTTGACGAGCTTGATAGGAGCTTCTTCACGAAGTCTCGCGCCCGTGTTCTTCTCGATATGGTAAAGGCACATAGGAAGGATTGGATAAACCGGCTTCTTCTCGTACTTGATGTGCTCTCTGAATGTCTCTTTGAACTTGATGAATGAACCCTCAGTGATGATGGCCTTGATGTTGCCTCTCTTTGTAGCGTTCTTAGCTGCAAGAAGTCCCGTAACCGTTCCGACGCAGATGCAGTGGAGGTAGACCTTCTTGATGCCGTGCTTTTCTTCGAGCCAGGTGAGCCACTTGTCAAGGTCTCTGTGCTCGTAATGTCCGAGGGAGTGATATTTTCCTTCGCTGCTGCCGTGTGAACGCGGGTCAACTGCGAGGATGTTCATGCCTGCTTCCCAGTAAGGCTGGTCAAAATAGTATCCGTACATTAAGCCTTCAGCTCTTCCCGGAATAACGATGACACAGCGGTCGGAACCGTGATCGTAGTACTCGGCGTGAAGCTTAAGGCCGTCGTTAACGATGTCGACAGGTTGCTTTTTGTCCTTGATGGTCTCTGCGAAGGCAAGACCCTCATTCCACATCTGTACCTGTTCCTCGTTGTCCTGGTAGGTACAGTCGTTGCCGAATTTCTCCGGAGTAGTCCTTACGACCTGCTCCTCATATATTTTGACAGCGATAGGGTTAAGGAAGAAAAACATACCGACTACGCTTCCCACGAGAAGTACTGCGATAATGATGGCCGCGATTGCCCATCCGCTTATTGTAAGCTGAACCAAAAACATAAAGCCCCTCCTTCACCCTTGTGATGACAGTTTGATTATATCATTCACTACATAATATAAAGGTTCAAAATAGTTTGAATGTCAAGACAATTTTTGCTAATATATTGTGTATGCGTATTAATATGCGCGTTAAAGAACTACACTTTTTTGGAGGAGCGAAATATATGGGTTTTGTAATTATTCCAGATACAGCCTGCGATCTTGAAAAGAATCTTCGTGACAGATTCGGAATCGAGGACTATCTCAGAGGAACTATCTATTTTCCGGACGGACACAGTGAGCCGATCTCTCTTGACTGGGAGAAGATGACACCGGACGAATACTACTCTTCAATGAAGGGACACAACGTGCTTTACAAGACAGCAAGTGTACCTATGGGCGAGGCTAGGGAAGTTTTCGAGAGACATCTTGAGAAGGGTGAGGATATCCTGAGCATCTCATTGTCTTCAGGTCTTTCCACTTCATTCAACGAATCAGAACTCGTAGCTAAGGAACTCCGTGAGAAGTATCCTGATCGTAAGATCTATTGTGTAGATTCACTTCGTTATTCAACATCTCTTGCACTTCTCGTTATCAAGGCATGCGAGAAGAAGCAGTCGGGTGCAACTATCGAAGAGACATATGAATATATCGAGAGCATTAAGAGAAACATCCATCAGATGGGCTTCATGGATGACCTTTACTTCCTGGCTAAGGTTGGACGTGTTTCCAACTTCAAGGCTTTCTTCGGAACACTCGTTGGCGTAGCTCCTCTTGCTGACTTCAACAAGAACGGTGTATCTGAGGTTATCGGTAAGGCTAAGGGAAGAAAAGCAGCTAACAAGGCTACTATCGAGTACATGAAGCACTTCATCGAGAACCCTGAAGACCAGATCATCTTCGTAGCACACTCACTGCGTAAGGAATTCGCAGATATGCTCGCTGATGACATTAAAGAGACTTTCCACCCTAAGGAGATCATCATGAACAATGTAGGTATGGCTTGCGGTGCCAACATCGGACCTGGCCTTTGCTGTGCATACTTCATGGGTAAGCAGGTATCGGAGACTCTCGAAGAAGAAAAGAAAGTAATCAATGACATCCTTGAGGGAATGAAAAAATAATAAGGTGATGATATGAGCAGAAAGTTTACTATCCTTGTAGATTCAACGGCAGATCTCGGAAAAGATATGCGTGACAAGTACGACATCGACTATGCAGCGATGAACTACGTACTTGATGAGAAGGAATATCCGGCTTCCCTTGACTGGGAATCCCATAGCGCAAAGGAGTTCTATGATCTCATGCGCGGCGGTAAGATCATGAAGACGACTCAGGTACCTGGTCCTGTATATGAGGCTAAGTTCCAGGAGTGCGCAGACAGAGGCGAAGATGTTCTCTACATCTCCTGTTCTTCTGCTCTGTCAGGTTCCATCAACATGGCTAAGATGGTCGCAGAGGAATTCCTCGAAGATCATCCTGACATGAAGATCATCTGCGTCGATCCTCTTATCAGTTCTCTCGGACAGGGATATATCGCTATCAGGGCCAGTGAACTTCGTTCTGAAGGCAAGAGCATCGAGGAAGTTGCAAAGTATATCGAGGACAACCGTCTTAAGGTTCACCAGATCGGCGTAGTTGCAGATCTTAAGTTCCTTAAGCAGTCCGGAAGAGTTACGGCTACAAGCGCTTTCTTCGGTAACATCTTCGACGTTAAGCCTATCCTCATCTCCGATACCAAGGGACAGAATCTGGCAGTAAAGAAGATCAAGGGCTTCAAGAACGCTCTCATCGAGACAGCTCAGGACGTTAAGAACGAGGTTATCGATCCTGCTTCTCAGACTCTCTTCATCTCTCACGCAGATTGCCCTGAAGATGCTGAGTTCTGGAAGAACGAGATCACTAAGTACAGCCCGTTCAAGGACTGCTACATCAGTAACATCGGACCGATCGTCGGTGCTTCCGTTGGTCCTGGCACTATCATCTGCTATTACCTTGGTGATGAAGTAACTTTGTAATAGAAAGAATTTGACACACATGAACCATTCGATAATTGACTCTGTAATGCTCGCGAAAATGCTTAACGGCGGTTATCAGCAGCTTCTGAGTCAAAAAGAAGAGATCAATAATCTGAACGTATTCCCTATCCCTGACGGCGATACCGGTCTTAACATGGGCCGCACGCTCCAGGGCGGAATCGAGACAATAAAAGAGGACGCTTCATTCAAGGATATGATGAAGGCGTTTTCGAAAGGCACCCTGATGTCCGCTCGCGGCAACTCGGGTGTTATCCTCTCCCAGTTCTTCAGAGGATTTGCAAAGGGCATGACCGATATCGATGAGATGACCATCGCTGATTTTTCCAATGCGATGGAGTCCGGCCGTAATCAGGCATACTCCGCAGTCGTAAATCCTGTTGAAGGAACAATGCTCACGCTCATGACTGACGGTGCTGAGATACTTAAGAGCAACAGCGGATCCATCGAAGACTTTGAGTCACTGTTCGATATCCTGATCCCTGAGCTCGAGGCATCTCTTGAAAGAACTCCGTCACTTCTTGAAGTCCTCGCCGATGCAGGCGTTGTGGACAGCGGCGGAGCAGGTCTTCTTGCTATCTTCAGAGGTATGAAGAAGGCACTTAAGGGAGAATCCATCGAAGTATCCGAGGCTGAGCACACGGCTCCATCTTCTGCTGCTGTTGCTTTACTCGACGAGAACTCCGAGGTTGAGTTCGGTTACTGCACTGAATTCATCCTGCAGCTTTTTTCGAAAAAGACAGAGATAAACAAATTCGACATAGACGAATTCATTGAAGAACTTACAAAGCTCGGCGACTCGATCGTTGCTATCCGCGACGAGGAGCTCGTGAAGGTTCACATCCACACGAAGACTCCTGAGGTACCGCTGGCTTACGCGCACAAGTTCGGTGAGTTCGTTACCATGAAGATCGAGAACATGACTGTTCAGCATAACGAGATCATTGCCGAGGATTCGGAGTCGGTGCTCGCGAAGACAACGACCAATTCCGCGGCTCCGGCAAGGCCAAAGAAGCACCAGAAGTTCGCTGTCGTAACGACATGCACGGGCTCGGGCTTTAAGTCGCTGTTCGAGGATTTCGGTGCCGATGCGGTCATCGACGGAGGTCAGACGAACAACCCGTCTGCCGAGGACTTCGTAAATGCGTTCAAGACGATCGATGCCGACTACATCGTCGTTCTTCCTAATAATTCGAACATCATCCTTACGGCCGAGCAGGCTGCGAAGCTTTATAAGGATTGCGAGATAAGAGTCGTTCCGACAAAGTCTCTGGCTGAAGGCTACTCTTCCCTGTCACTCATGGATAAGTATGCTTCGGACATCGACGCTTTCGTGAACAGCATGACATATGCACTTAACAGCGTTGATACCGGTCTGGTCTCAACAGCTACACGCGATGCCGAGATGGACGGCGTCAAGATCATAAAGGGCGAATACGTAGGTATCCTCAATAAGGAGATAAGGATATCTGCTATCAACAAGCTGGATGCGGCTGTTAACCTTCTCAAAGGTTACGAGGACATCAACGACAAAGACGTACTCACTGTCTTCTACGGAAAGGACGTATCCGAAGAAGAAGCTGCAGTTCTTGAAGATCTGCTGTGTTCGGAATTTCCGCTCCTCGAGATCGGTATAGTTCCGGGCCTTCAGGACGTGTACAGCTTTGTAATGGCAATTGAATAATTTGAATTAAGATTGGGGGAATATCTTATGAAAAAGATCCTGCTGGACACTTACGGTGCCGATCTTGGCGAGGAAGAAATCATTAGCGGCGGTATCGATGCGCTCATTGCCATCCCCGAACTTTTTATTGAATTCTACGGAAACAAGGATCTTATCAACTTCCTTCTGACCAGTTCCGGCGTTGATGAATCGCGCTGGTCCATTGTTGGTGCAACGGATTTCATCACTAACCACGATAATCCGATGGACATCTTCAGAGGAAGAAACGAGTCCTCCATGGCCATGGCCTTAAACGGCATCAAGAACGACGAGGAAGCTCTTGGTCTTCTAAGCGCAGGTAACACAGGCGCTCTGATGGTAGGTTCCATAGCAAGGATCGGTCTTAAGCAGGGCTTATCTGCTCCTGTTCTTTGTTCCCTCATCCCTGGTCCTGAAAACAACACATGGACGGCGCTCCTCGACTGCGGCGCTCACCTTACGCCATCTGCTTCCGACCTCGTATTGTTCGCGAAGCTTGGCTCCGAGTTCTACTCATCCAGGTTCAACAATCCGTCACCTCGCGTAGGACTTCTCTCAGTCGGTTCCGAGAAGAGCAAGGGTAATGCCTTAACTCTTGAAGCACACAGGCTCCTTTCATACTCCGACCTCAACTTCATCGGTAACGTTGAAGGCTGCGATGTTCAGAACGGTTCCTGCGAAGTCATCACCACAGACGGTTTCTCCGGAAATGTTCTCATCAAGGCAATCGAGTCTGCCGGTATGGCCTGCGCGAAAATGCTCGGTACCAAAGATCCTGCCCTCTACTCCAAGATGGAAGCAAACTTCAACTTCACAGAACTTGGCGGTGCATACTTCCTCGGTATCAACAGAACAGTCGTAAAGATGCACGGCGCAGGAAACAGAAGAACAGTTCTCTCCTGCGTAAAACAGTTGATCGGCTGATCCAATTAAACTCAAAAAACAACAGGGGTTGTGAAATGATCACAACCCCTGATTTTTTTATAGTTTGATTATTTGATCATCCTCTGTCGATCGCGTAACTCTGACAGATCTCCGTGAACTCTTTCGATTTAACGAACTCGTTGAAAACGTCTTCTTTTGTCATTCCGTTCTTCATGTTGTTAAGCCAGAAATTCATTCCGTCATCATCAGGTTCACGACCCATGAATGTTCTGTACATTCTTGTCAGAAGTTCCTTGTTATCAAAGTTATGATCGTTGAACTCCTTAGAGAAGAAGAACTCATGAGCAGCCTGCTTACCTGTAAGCTCAAGATTTGTGAGACCCAGACTCCAGAAGTTGAGACCTTCAGTCTCAGGATCTCTGCCAAGACATTCGGTATAAAGTCTTGTTGCAAATGCTGTAGCATTCTTAGAAGCGATCGTTGCTTTCGCTCTTGTGGCTCCCGACTTAACACCGTATGTGGCACAGATGTTGCACCACTCTGTTGAATTGATGAAGCCATCAACTATCTTGTCACGACCTTCGGTCTTCAGGCTGTTCATCCAGAAGCTAAAACCATCCGGATCGTCTGCTGCATCCCTGTCAAAGAATGTCTTGTACAAAACCTTCAGGAACTCTTCATCACTTAACTTCCTGTCGTTGAACTCCTTACTGTTCAGGAACTCTCTTGCGCAGTCAGCACCTGTGAGATCGCCGTTACCAACGTGCTCACACCAGAATGCTTTTCCTTCAGGTTCGGAATCACGACCGAGAGCTACTACATAAAGTCTTTCAACAAAGTCCTCGAATGATACTGTTTTATCAGACTCACCGGCAGGTTTTGTTGTTGGAGCAGGAGTTGAAGTCGGCTCCTCAGTAGGTTTATCCGTAGCAGTCGGTGTAGGAGTGTCCGGTGTATCACAAGTCAGACTGACGGAATAATCATATGATTCTTTTTTAAGATCATAATTGAAAGTATTCAATGTTGAAGCAAAGTAATATGTCTTTCCTGCGGTAAGTTCACATGTCACAGAAAAATTCAGGTCGCCTGAATTAAGAACTCCCTTCCCCAGGTTAAAGCCCAGATCAGGATATTCTTCTTGATAGTTTCCTGACAGATCATCGTTACATGCCAAACATTTCCTGTCAGAATCAAATACTGCTCCGTATGTGTCAACGTTACCCTTGGATGAGAATGTATATGTTCCCGTCTTTTCCGGAGTATATGAGAATATCTTCTCATACTTGTCGATCTCTTCGGCAGTACCGAATTCCTCATCGAAGAATTCAAGACGGGTAACATTAACGGATATCTCTTTGCCGAGTTCTATCTTTTTAACATTTTCAGGATAAAGAATAAATGCATATAGAGAACCTTCCTTGACAATAATAGGATCTCCATAAGTACCTTTATCGGAAACTGAGAAATAGATTGGCGCAGCACAGAAATATGTGAGATCCTCAATCACAAACGGAGAATAATCCTCCAGCCACCATGACATTACTAATGTGTAGTATCCGGTATCAGCTTTGACCTGAGGATCGTATGTAATATCGCTGTGTGGATCTACAAGATAATTACCATATTGTTCAAATACTAAATGAGGATCTTTTCTGAAGAAAAGATTTAAAGGAATGCTGGAATATTCTGATTCTACCTTCACTTCGGTCCAACAGTCATTATTCTCAAAACCATTGATCACATATTTATTCTTGTCAGCTTTTCCGTTGGTGCCATAATCATTCCAACTGTATGAATAATCATATCCATTGGTTGCTTTAACCTCTATCGTTACTGAACTGTTATTCTCGACAAAAGCATCAAAAGGATTTTCAGTGGTCGGAACAAACGGCAATGTCCTTTCTATTCCGTCCTTTGTATAATTCACTTCCAGATAAAAAGCTTCGATCTCAATAGAATGAGAAGTCAGATCATCACCTGTGTATTGCATACCGACCTCAAAAATGTACTTTCCCTTTGGAAGATAAGTGGAAGTTACGGTATTCGTGCCCAAGATAAAACTTGTTTCACCGTCTGAAGTAATCCTGCTGATCGATATCTTGTGTTCGTACGTTCCTGCTTCAAATCTGACTACGGCAGGCTTCTGAAGTTCGAAGCTGTACTGTTCTTTCTGAACTCCGGTCTTTCCTTCGATCTTGACATAACCCTTCTCATTCAACTTGATCTCCGGGATATCATCTCCGCCGGCAAAAACAGCCGCAGCCGGGATCAACATCACGATCATGACGATCGACATCATCATACTTACAAAACGCTTGATCATTTTACCCTCCTTTTTCTGAACAAATGTCACCGTTTCTTGCGAATTCGGTTTCATTTTGCCATACTTATCCTTTTTCGAAAACAGTAAACAACAGAAAATAGGACCGCTCATAGCGGCAAATCGGCAATAATCCGAGCGAGGTTTTATCTTTCCTTGTTGATGTCCCTGTACTGGGATACGTGCATTCCTTTTCGAAAATAATATTCGACAGGAAGAAGTGCACAGACAACGATAGCAAGAGCGACAAACAAAGGCATCCACGAAAAAAGGAAGTGGAGGATGGCGACGCCCGCGGTGTACAAAGTATATCTGAATATCGAATAGACTATGCTTCGAAGACCGTCGTTGTACTTGAAACGGCGAAGCACGATAAATCTGTAGAAGATGACGCTAATGAACGTACAGGCGATACCGAATCCAGGAATGTGCAGGAAGAACAGCCTGTACTTCAGAAGGAACGAGACGATGAGCATCAGAGCGCCCCAGGTGATGACGGCCGCGAACGAAGGCCACGCCGTGGAAAAAAGTCTCCTGTAGATAAGGATCGTGTCCCTTACAGGGCTAAAGTGGGAGTCCTTGTTGTCATCGATGTAGATGGCTTCTATCGGGATCGTGGTGATCGGGATGGACTGCTTGTCTGCGTAGAACAGCACATTGAGCTCATAGTCGTACTTGTTGCCGCGGACTCTCGAGAGCCAGTCAACGTCTTCGATCGTGAAGCCGCGAAGACCGGACTGATTATCGGTAAAATAGTGACCCGTGAGGATCGTATAGACGAACTTGGAAAGGTCGTTTCCGAACCTGGAGCGGAACGGGATCTTGCCTTTACGGATACGGACCGTGAGAACGAGCCTCGCATTGTTCTCGAGCTCTGCCCTTACCTTATCAATATCCTCCACGCGGTGCTGTCCGTCAGCGTCTGCGGTTATGAAGATCTTACACTCAGGGAAGAATTCCTTGATTCTGGAGATGCCGTGCTTAAGCGTCGCACCTTTGCCCAGGTTATGGTCGTTGGCTATTACGTTGGTATTCGGATATAAGGCGACCTTATCGAAAACATTCTTAAACTTCTCGCCGCTGCCGTCGTCTATTACAAGAACGCCGTAACCCTTGAAAGACAGGGTCTTAACGAGCTCGACAAGCTTATCGTTCGGCTCATAGGCGGGAATGACGACAACGCACATAGTGGTCTCCTAACTTCAATAACTCTCCGTTGATTATCGCACACTTTCGTCGATAAAGGAAACAATGTCATCCATCAGAGCATCATCTGTAAGGATATCCACGTGTCCGTCCTTGCCCGGTGTATCGTCAAGGATATAGTCAACTTCATCGTTTACGTCGTTCTTCTCGATCTCATCCATATGCGAATAAACGGAGTACTCGTCCACCGCGATCTTCTCGTCCTTGGCGCCGTGAACAACGAGCGTCGGGATCGTTGTCTTGTTAAAAGCATCCACCGCATCAGCATCAACATAATCCTTATCGAAAAGGACCAGCTGATAAAGATAGAGCATCGGATAGTTGGCATACGCAAAGTTACCCATCATGTCGACTGCAGGCTCCATGATACCTTCCATAGCACTGTTGATGCCTCCGACAGATACGATCGCATCTACCTTGTGTCCGAAAAGCGTTACGCTGCAAACGGAGTAACCGCCTCTGCTGTGACCGAAGAGCGCGAGCTTGCCGTAGCCGAAATTACCCTGACTCTCAACAAAGTTCAGTGCCTCATCGAGGTCCACCAGTTCCTGCTCAAAACCTACGGAAGACTTACCTTCACTGGTGCAGCTTCCCGTCGTGTCAAAAGTAAAGACGCCGTAACCTGCGTCATAGAACTTCTTGATCTGCGGAAGATAATTATCGCAGCTGGAGTTAAAGCCCGGAGCGAGCACGATAAGCGCAGTCTTGTCTTCGTTATCGTAGAGATATCCTTTAAGGGTGTTCTTGCCTACCTCAAAGTCGTAAGTCTTTCTGGCATCCACCAGCGGCTTATATTCATCTGCAACCACAACTGTCTCGTCATATCTCGGGAACATCTTGTCGTAAATGATCTTCGTGATGATCGGGCACGCGATGATGTTAAGAAGTATAAATATGAGGATGATGCGTATTATGATTTTCTTGCGGTTGCTTGTTTTCATGTCAATTTTCCTTTATGATAGAAATACTTTTGAGGGGAGCCCTAAGCATGCATTTTACACCAAACAAGGACTTTAAGATATGCCACGATGACGATTATCCGAAGTTCATCGAGGAGATCACACCTATATTGGAAAACTGCTCCGTAACAGGAGATTTCGCATCATTCGACGGACTTACGCTCCGTTACCGATATTTCAAAGTAGAGAACGCCAAAGCATCCATCGTCGTGCTCCACGGCGTCACCGAATTCCTGCAGAAATACTACGAGATGGCCTGGTATTTCCTTAACTCAGGCTACAACGTTTTCCTCTTCGACCAGCGCGGCCACGGCTATTCCGGACGCGAAGTCCCGGGTGAGCACCTGACCCACGTCAAAGACTTCGAAGACTACGTAAAGGACCTGAACGCCATCATCAAGGGCCTCGTCGAGCCAAACTCCGACGGTGCTCCGGTATATCTCATGTCACATTCCATGGGCGGCGCAGTCGTCTTTTTATACCTTGCCGAGTTCGAAAACAATATCCAAAAGGCAGTTTTCTGCTCCCCTATGATCCAGCCGAGAACGAGTTTTATTCCGCGCCCTATGACCCTGCACTTTGTCAAAAAGCAGATCAAGAAAGAAGGTCTCGAGGCAAGGTTCATCCATTCCGGCCAGTGGGATCCGAATCCTGTTTTCGATAAGAGTACGGATATGAGCTATTACAGGTTCCTGACAAACCTTAATACCCGCCGTGCGGACTGGCATTATCAGAATTCATCTTCATCCAACGCGTGGCTTTTAGAGGCCGTCAACGTAAGGGATAAGTTACTTGATAAGGAGCTCATGTCAAAGATCAAGACAAAGATGCTTTTAATGTGCTCAAAAGATGATAAACTTGTTGTTACGAAAACAACTTACAAGTTCGCGAGAAGTAATCCGAACATCACGCTTCTTGAGATCCCGAACTCGAAGCACACCATCTACACGAGTTCCCATGAAGCGATCGAGACCTTCTACAAGAACGCGATCGACTTTTTCGATAAGTAACGGAGATTAAATATGCAATGGCAGCAAAGACACGACTTCAATAAATACCTTGAGGCGAGCGAGTACATCAACAAGGACGACCCTAAGGTAAAGATCATCGCGCAGTATTGTTACGAGCGCGCGGTCAACGCGGTTGAAAAGCAGGACCCGGAGGCTTACTACGACCCTGAGCTCGAGATCGCACGTCAGTGTTTTCTTCTGGTCCGCGACGAGATCAAGCACTCCCACGACATCGGTTCGAACAAGGTAGTCCTCAAGGCTTCCCGCGTTCTCGAGGAAAAAGAAGGCCTTTGCTTTGCCAAGGCGAACCTTCTTTGCGCACTCCTTCGTGCCAACAACATCCCTGCGGGTATCGGCTATCAGTACTTACGACTTGATACGCCTGAATCCCCGCTGATCCTTCACGGCCTGGTATTCGCCTATCTTGATGCGGCAGGCGGCTGGATCCGTCTCGATGCCCGCGGCAACAGAGACGACATTCACGCAGAGTTCTCACCTGACCCTTCCAACGAGAAGATGGCCTTCAATACTGACCCGGGATTGGGCGAATTGGATATTCCTTTTATCTACGCTGCGCACGACAAGATCGTCATCATGAAATACAACCGCCACGACAACCTGAACGACTTGTGGAACGACCTTCCTGATAAGCTCTCAGGCAACGAATAAACTCTTGACAAAAGGGGCGTTGTACCTCATAATATCAAAGTTGCACGGCGCCATAGCCAAGTGGTAAGGCAGAGGTCTGCAAAACCTTTATTCCCCAGTTCAAATCTGGGTGGCGCCTCCAACACAGAGTTCCAAGTACGCTTGGGACTCTTTTTTTGTCTTTTTTTGCTGATTTGTCCAGCTGCAAATCCCTGTCTATAGGGATTATTGACTGTATTTTCCGGGCAGCCCATTAGTTTTTTTCAAAAAATATTCTACAAATGTAGAAAATCCTATTGACATTCGGGTTCTACACTTGTAGAATGACATCGTAGCTACAGAATATTCAAAGGATCCTTTACATATCATGGCTTTTACAAAAAGCTGTCTGAAAGGAGAAAACGCTATATATCAATCTCGGAAAGGACAGCCGCAAGGCGCTCCTGACGAGTCTGTCATTCATCACCCAAACATAACTGCTTTTTATAGACGTATATCTGAGAAGGTATGCGCATGCGAAATATACTCAATTTAGATTTGGAATATGTGGTAATAAACAAACTGTAGAAACTATATATGTAACAATCCCCAAACAACCACCACATATTTTAATACCGCGGTCACCTTGGTGATCGCGGATTTTCTCATCCCCAAGGATGGAAATATACGATTACAAGTCCCAGGATGGCGATCACCAGGAATATCGCTCCGATAAAAAAGCTGCCGAATATCCTTGATGCCCCTCTCTTCTTATCGAAAAATTCCTCCGGATCTTCAGGATCTATGAGCAAGGTCACATGCTTATCGATTCCAGGGTTTCCGTAGTTAGTGAAATTACTGTTGCTGACTCTGTATAGTTTTCCCATATACGAAAACTCATACACCGGAGTCTTCACTATATGACCGTTCGAACTGTTATGACTGATATAATCAACGACAACTGCGTCAACTTCTTCCGTGTAGTGCTTACAGGAATAGATATAACTTACGATCGGAACAGCAATGACACCGACTCCGATAACAAGCGCGAGCCAGAGGACCGTTGACTCAGGAAGTGTAAAATCAACGAACTTCATCAGGATCGGCAAGATAAACAATGCCAATCCTGAAATGATAAATAGCAGGTAAAAAAGGATCCTTCCGATCTTTTTCTTCTTATCGTTGACCATGAAAGCGATCGCAAGTCCGACCATCAATTGACCGCAAATCGGTGCACAAAGCCATTTTGCAGGTTCGATAAACGCCAGGATGATCATTGCAGCGAAGCTGCCTAATACCCATATCCAATATGCGGTTATCTTTTTTGTCTGTCTTGGAGACATCTCAGTTACTTTAATCTCATCATTCTCTTCTTCCATAATACTTGCCCCTTTATTATGTTCTTGGGAAGTATATCACAACTTAGAACTCACATAAACATTCCGCTCTCCGATTTGGGCGGACATAAAATGCGTCTCATATGCTTCGCTAAGGAGCTCGCAGTTAAGTGCCGTTGAAGGATCTCCGGATGATAAGATCTTCCCGTCCTTCATGAGGATTATGTTGTCTGCGTAAAGGCTTCCGAGATTGATATCGTGAAGAACGACGATGCATGATCTGTTGAAACTTTTGAGAACACTCATCAGCATATCCGCATGCTTAACGTCAAGATTAGCCGTCGGCTCGTCGAGCAAAGTCCACGGAGCATTCTGCGCCAGAGCTCTCGCGATAAAGACTCTCTGCTTCTCGCCTGAACTTAATGTATCCAGATTACGTGCTGAATAAGCTTCGATCTCCATATCCTTCATGGCACCGGAGATGAGTTTTTTATCTTCCTCACTCTCACGGACATAGAACTTCGACTTATCATAGCGGCCGAGTGACACAACGTCCCTTGCAGTCATGCCGATACTTCCGAAGGTCTCCTGCGGAACGTAAGCGACAGACATTTTCGATGAGTATGAGTTTACGATATGACGAAGGAACGTCGTCTTGCCGCAGCCGTTAGGGCCCATGATGACGGTGAGCTTATTTTCCGGGATCGTGATGGTAATATCGTCCAGCGCCTTAAAAGATCCGTATGCCTTGGTGACGTTCTTAAGTTCCAGGTTCATCGCATCCTCCTTTCCCTCATGAGGTTCTTGAGCATGAGATAGAGGAAATACGGAGCACCGATGATGCTCGTTATCGCACCGATGGCGATCTCGCCCGGAGCTATAAGGGTCCTTGCCAATGTATCGCAAAGGAGCGTAAATACCGCGCCTACGAGAAAACACATCACGAGCTTGCCGCGCATCTTATAAACTCTCATAAAGCCAACGCAGTGCGGGATTATAAGTCCCACAAATCCGATGATACCGCTGTTGGCGACGCAGAAAGCAAGAAGGACAGAGCAGACGCAAAGAAGGATTCCCGTGGTCCTTGATGCTGAGACTCCAAGTCCCGTCGCAGCTTCCCTTCCGAGCTTAAGAACGTCGACACGCGGTGCCAGGAAGATAAGGATCGGAAATATGATCGCGGTAACTCCCGCCATCATTATGGTCCTTTGAGTTGTTGAATTCGAGAAAGATCCGAGCATCCAGAGGTACACCTGCTCCATGCTCTCACGGTGAAGAGTCATGAGCAAAGTTATCATGGCGCTTAAGATGGAACTTATGGCGATACCAGCTAGGAGAGTGGAATTAAGGTCGTGCTCACCGCTTATCTTCGCGATGTTATACACGAGAAACCACGCCAGGAGCGCGCCTGCCATGGCGCCTAAGTATGTTCCGGTAAATCCGTGAAAAACGAAGTTTATGTTAAAGACGATAACCACCGCCGCGCCGAATGCGCTTCCCGAAGATATGCCGAGGATCGACGGATCAGCCATCGGGTTCTTAAAAAGTCCCTGCATGACCGCTCCGATCATTGCAAGACCGCCGCCCACGAGGGCCGCCATGCATATTCTCGGGAAACGTACTTTATTGACGATCGTATCTGTGGCTTTGGACACTTCGGTAAGTCCCGTGACCGCGCCGATAACGTCCTTTACGGGGATCTTGACGCTTCCGAGACAACAGGACAAAGCCATCACCGCTACAAGGATGACTGCCGATATAATGACTTTATACCAAACGTTGTGTCTCTTCTTTTCCATAAAAATATAATACTCCTTCTTTCCGATCTCTCGAAAAGAAGGAGTAATAAACAATCTTAAGCTGCCTGTGCTTCTTCAGCTGCTTCAGCGTGAACGAGGTCTGAAACGATCTTCAGAGCTTCTACGTTTCTAGGTCCCTGACGCTCGAAGAGGTTGCTGTCAACGAGGATAACGTTGCCGTTCTTAACTGCCTTAAGATCAGCATAGTTAGCGTTTGTCGTGAACTCATCATAGCTCCACTGTGTGCAGAGAACATAATCAGGATCAGCAGCGATCAAAGCCTCGAGGCTGTACATCCAGCCCTCAGCGTCTGCTGCAGCATTCTTAGCGCCTGCCATCTCGATGATGTCGTTGATGAATGTGTCGCCGCCTGCTGTGTACTCGCCGTACTCACCGCAGCTCATGCAGTAGTAAACTGTGTACTCAGTGTCGTCCTCAGCAACGATGGCATCTACGTCAGCCTTAAGGTCAGCGATGAGAGCATCACCTGTCTCTGTTGCACCAACGATAGATGCAACTGTTCCGATTACATCGTAAAGACCGTCAAATGACTCCTCATCTCTTACGATCGCTACATTGATACCGAGATCCATGAGCTGATTATAAGAATCCTCAGTAAAGATGGAAGATGCGAGTACGAGATCAGGATTCAAAGCAACGATAGCCTCAACGTCAGGAGCGTAGATATCGCCTACCTTAGGAAGATCTAAAACATCTGCCGGATAATCATCGTAGTCTGTTACGGCGATGATCTTGTCGCCTGCACCGAGTGCGAAAACGACCTCTGTCAACGTTGGAGAAACACATACGATAGTCTGTGGCTCTTCCTGGATAACTGCCTCGTTTCCGTAAGCATCAGTAAATGTGTAGAACGGATCTCCGAGTGTAGCCTCAGTAGCTTCTGTGGCATCTGTTGCTGCAGCTGTTGTTGCAGCAGTAGTCGCCTCTGTTGTTTCTTCTGTCTTTGTGTCGGAGCATGCTGTCATCACGCCCAAGAGCATAACAAAAGACAAAGAAAGTGCGATTACCTTCTTCATAAAAACTCTTTTCCGAACGATGCCGCCCTCCGCAGCAGGTCCAAAATGCAAAACTCATAGGCAGGTTTCCTGACTCGGGCCCGATATCCGACACCGCCTTCTCCCTTAACGGAATGACATAATGGTCCCGGCATAAGCACCTGACAGTAGCGGGGGCTGTCCGGGATTTGCACCCGGTTCCCTTTTACCTTCTTTTACGAAGCACCTACGGTGACATTATTATATTTCAACAATACCCCTCGGGCAATTCGATAAATCAACAAGTATTGATGTTGCCTCTTTTCGAAAAAGAAATAAAATATACAAAGAAAGGCGGTTCTTTATGAAAAAATTACTTGCTTCCATAATTACAGCCGCATTCCTCCTTGCAGGATGCGCAGCAACAGGGGTTGCCGAAGATACCACGATTGTCAGCGAAACGACAACAACCGAGGCTACTACCACAGTCGAACAGACCATAGAGGATCCTTCCGAAGAGACCACGGAAGAGACCACCGAGGCAACGACTGAGACAACAACAGAGTCGACAACCGAAGAGACAACTGAGGCAACGACTGAAGAGACAAAGATCGACAAAGACGGCACCTACACATCCCGCGATGATGTAGCCCTCTACATATACACATACGGCGAATTGCCGTCCAACTTCATGACGAAGAAGGACGCTAAAAAACTCGGCTGGGAAGGCGGATCTCTCGAAGACTACGCACCGGGCATGTGCATCGGCGGTGACTACTTCGGCAACTACGAAGGCCTTCTCCCGACCAAGGACGGCCGCGAATACCACGAGTGCGACATTGACACTCTGGGTGCCAAGAGCCGAGGCGCAAAGAGGATAATCTACTCCAACGACGGACTTATCTATTACACAGAAGACCACTACGAGAGTTTCACTCTCCTTTATGGCGAAGAATAAGGAGGATACCATGAGCGAGAAAGCAGTTATCGATCTTTCCCAGATAAACACAGTTGAGGAGTTACACAGACTCCTTAAGGGTATGCTCCTGTTCCCTGATTACTACGGCGCAAACCTTGATGCCCTCCACGACATGCTGACCGAGAGACACAGGTTTATCGTTCTTACCAACGCAGGAAGCTGCTCTGAAGAATTAAAAAAATATCTTCCAAGACTCACAAAAGTCCTGGAAGACAGCAAAAACGAGAATGATGAATTCTACTATAGTATCTACGACGGTAACGAGCCGTCAGATGACGAGGATACCAGCACCCACGACTAAGTGATCACCTTATGTCGTTGCGGGCGTCAAACCACATCCAGCTGGACAGTTTGCTTCCTCGACCGTTATCGTTAGGTTCCAGCATCTTGAACTGGATTCCCATATATTCATCCGAAGCCTCGATGACCTGAGGCTTGAAGGATGTATCGAAATATTCGAACATCTCAGGCGCACCCTTAAGAGGGTTGTAGCTCTCGTACTCTACATTCTTGTAGGCTAGGATGACCTTACGTGCACAGAAGCTCATCGCAGTAGCTGCCAACAGAACGCCTGCATAGAAGATATAAAACGAGAGCCTGGAGAACACATCGAATCTATCAGTCGTTGCGAAGAATCCCATAACCAAACACAGCAGCAAAAACAGTACGCTTCCAATAACTCCCATCACCCATGGAGTAGTAGCCTTGACCGTTTCTATGAACCTTGCCTTCTTGGTGGTCGGAAGTTCTCCGGAGATCTTTCCGGTCTGGCCGTTGATGGCGATCTGATAAGATTCTCCCTTGTACTCATAGTTAAGGAACCATATCGGCAGGAGAGCATATCTCTGGCTCAGGTTCTTGATATATGATTCGGAAGTGTCAGCTTCGACTTCTTTGTATATCTTATTGTCATCACCGATCTTGGATCTGACAGCGAGATCACCCGCCTGCTTGGCATAACGGGAGATCCTTATATCAATTACTTCCGTAAGATCCAGAGCATTCTTGTCATATCTGTCGGCATAGTAGCCCGGAAGATATGTGTCATCATATTTGACCAACTCATCAAAATCGAACGGCTCGATGGAATTCATGAGGAAGTTACTGATCTTGAAAGCACCGTCAAACGGAACGTTCTTGACCTTGAATAATACTTTACGCTTAACATTGAACACTGCTCTTTGGGTAGGCTCGTCCTGAACATATCCCAGTCCGTTTATGTTCGCATAGCAGTCTGCATTGATGAGCCAGAACGGAACGTAAAGACCTGTGATCTTCTTGAAAGTCTTCTTTGCAAGGAGGTCACCCGGCGTGTATTTGTTCTCGTTCTTTATCCAATCGGTAAAGATCTTGATCGCCTCATCTTTTTCGATCTTGAAAGGAATAATATAGTCAGGGCGGAACTCCTTAACGAGTCTTCGTCCCATTACGGAAGGCGATCCGCAGAATGCGCAGTAAGTCAAAGCCGTGTTCTCATTGGTTACGACTGTCGCGCCGCATGAACCGCACACGTACTCTCTCTTGTTCTCTTCCTCTTCGGAAGCTTCGTCAACATCCACGAATTTAAGCTTACCGGTGATATTGAGCGTTCCTGCCTCATAGACATTACCGCAGCTCCTGCACACGGATGCCTTGATCGCCGAATCGAACTTCAGCGCGTCTCCGCAGGTCGGGCAGTTCAGTGCCTTGGTTGCCGCTGTATCCCAAATAGCCATAAGTCTTCTCCGTTTTCCCCAAAATCTGTAACCATTATACCCTATGACAAAAATCTTTTACACGAATAAAGCGTAAAATAGACCTCTTTATTCTTCTCGAAAAAGATGCCCGGTGTTACCCGGGCAATCCTCAGTTACTTAATCCTTCTATGAGTGCGATTATCAAGATTATCGCCAAAACTATTCCTACAACGATCTCAATATATTTAAGCGAGCCTTCGATAGCCTTTCCGTCCTCTTCACTGCTATCCTCTTCAACAGGCTCAACGTCACGGTCCTTATCGTGAACGGTCACCGTTACGCTCTTCTGAAGCAGCGAACCGCAGTTCGGACACTTAGGCGTCTCGCCCTCTTCAAAATCCCCGTCGATCTCAGTTCCGCAATACTCACACTTGCGTCCCTTTCCCGACAGCACCTTCGTCCTCCAGAACATCTTCAGTTCCGATCCGCAGTTAGGACAAAGGTGGTCCTCTCCTTCCTTCCAGACCTTCTTGATCTCCGTGCCGCAGTGCTCGCACTTAAATCCCTTCTCGTTTTCGAGATACTCTTTGAGGGCCAGGTCATCGTAATAGTTGCCTTCCTCATCGTAGTATCCGCTCTTAAACGACCTTCCCGTCTTATCGTCGGTCCAGTTCTCCGGGTAGTATGTGTAGTCGTGGGTCTCGCCAAGATAGTGCTCGACGCCCGTTCCCGTATATCCGGTCGGCTGATTTCTTTTGCTCCTCTGTTCCGGTCTTCTGAAGTCACTTACGATTGAATCCGTCTTCTGAGAAGCCCTCTTCTCAGCCTCGATCTTGCTGTCATCCAGATTGAAGTCTTCTTTCTCGAAAACACCATCCATCTTCTTATAGAATTCATCCATGACCTTCTTTTCTTTGGAAAAATCGTCAGACATATAAGACCTCACTTATTCGATATGCCAGAGCTCCGAATCATCATAGCTGTCAGGAAGTTTGATCCAGTTGGAATCTGACTCCTCGATATACCAGCAGCCTTCTTCCTCGTTGTACTCCATCCAGCCGTAATCACCGTAATCGGATGAAACACCGTCGAACCAGTACTGCCATACCGGCGGATCAACGAGATCGTTGTACCAGAATGAGCACATGGTCTCAGGATCATAGTATTCGCCTTTTTCTTCATCAAACTCACAGGTCCTGTCGATAGCCTCTACGTAAAGGCTTGTCTCGCCGTTATACATGCCTGTGCCATGCTCATTAAAATGCCAGAGCTTGGAAGTATCGTACTTGTCAGGAAGCAGCTCCCAGTTGCCGTTACTTGTCTCGATGTACCAGTTACCGTCACCGTAGTCGTACTCCATCCAGCCGTAATCACCGTAATCAGATGAGATACCCTCGTACCAGTACTGCCACTCGTCCGTGTCTTCCTTATAACCAAAGTAACAGTCACTCTGCTTATCGTAGTAGCTGTCGTATTCGGAAACCCATTCGCATGTCCTTCCGATCTCTTCTACATAGATGCTGTCGACTTCTTCTCCGCTTTCTGATGTACTGATACCATAATTGTCGGAAATCGAATTTCTAAGCGAAGAGAAAAGACCCGCTAGGATGATCGGTCCGATCGTCATGAACATAACGATAATTATGATGATACCTATAGGGCTTCTCCTTCTTCCTGAATAAGAAGAACCGGATGCGTACTGCGGGATATCCTTGATCTCTTCTTCTATAATGGCGTTGTCCGTGATCTCCTTAAGGAGCGCACCGCAGTTCGGGCAGGAAGGAAGCGCCCCCTCTGTCCAGTTAAGCTTGATCTCCGTACCGCAGTAATCGCAGGAAGCACGTGTCTCGTACTGATTGTTCTTCTTGATGACAACGTGATCATAGTGGTTACCGAGTTCATCATAGTAACCGCTCTCGTAGTTTCTGCCCGTTGCTGAATCAAACCATGATGACGGATAGTAAACGTAGTCATGTCTTACGCTTCGATACATCGAAGTCGATCCGACTGCGCCCTTGTATCCTGACGGCTGATTTGTTCTCGTCCTTTGTGGAGGCTTAACGTATCTAGGAGTTGAACTATAAGACGAGCCGCTGTGCCTGGAAGATCCGTAGCGGCTGCCATAACTTGATCTGCTGTGGCTGCTGCTTCTTGATGAAGAACTTCTGGAACTGGAACGGTGTGATGATGAGCTTCTTGAGCTCGATGATCTTGAATGAGAACTAGAACTGCGTCTTGATGGAGGCATCGCCTAAGTCTCCTTTACTGATTTTTCTACATTATAGCACTAGTAGGAGACAGATAATTTACCTCCACGAACTAATAAATATTCATAATTCCTGTATTATTATCCAACTTTTGGATTTATTCCTGTTCCGCGGAAATCTCGTTGATAACCTTGATATCAGCCTTGAGCTTTCGATATTCGCTCGCGATCATCAATACGTGGGAAACTGCAAATCCTAAAAGGGTACATATGATCGCCGCTGGATATTTATACAACTGCCACAGGAAGATTGTTATCGTCATGCAGACAGATGACGTTATTAGGAAATAAAGCACGCTCTGGACGATGAAGCCCATGCGTTCTATCTCATATACTATGGTCGTCATCGAAAAGGTCGCACCGATAACTCCGTAAAGGAGGATGTTAACGTAAGCAGCAAGAACGATTGACGGGAAAAGTGCCGTGTAGTCTTGAGTCATGGAGACAAAGCCGGTGTGTCCCGAAAGGTTTGCAATAAGGTCGATGATGAGATTTACCAAAAGGCCTGCAAAGGAGGAGATGGCAAAGCTCGTGAGTCCTCGTTTAAGATACTCTTTCATATCCTGCCCTCCGATCTTTCTTGAGTAAGTTTCTCTTTGATCTTCGCTACGTTTCTTCGTGAGACGAAGGTCTTGTAGTCATTTTTCATGACAAGTTTTATGGTTCCGGTAAGGCTCATGTCCATGGACTTGATCTTACGGATGTTAACGATCTCGGATTTGGAGATCCTTATGAAATCGACGTCGCCTAAGTCTTTTTCAAGCTCATAGAGTTTTCGAGAGACAGAATAGAGATTGTCATAAGTGATGACGAAGACTTTGGGACCTTCGGAGTAGGCAGACAGGATCTCGCTTCGGCGGAGCATGTGCCTGTTGCCCTTGGCGTCAGTGCCCGGGATGTTGCGGTCGTAGATCTCGTGGAGCTCACCGACGATAGCCCTGACTTCGTCCGTCAGGGCGTTGTTGCAAACGTGGAGTTCCGTCTCCTTGTACTTGTTGTCGATCTCGGTAAGTATCTTCATAGTTCGAGTATATCATTTACCTCTGGTCTGTGCTCATCTTGAATCTGAAAACGACGCTCGCGAAGACCGTCAGGACCAGCGCTGATATCGATACTACGATCATCGGGATTGCGAAGTTATTGAAGCCGAAGTCCATGGCGATGGCGGAGCGGGCTACTTTGGTGGCGTAGAGGAACGGCAGGCACTTTCCGATTCTACTCATGATTCCGCCTACGCCTTCGACGTCGAACCAGATGCCGCCGAGCATGGCACCGACAGAGATGATGATGGAGCAAAGGCCAGGGGCTGCTTTGTCGTTGAAGAAGGTGCCGAATAAAAGGCCTATGGACGAGAACATCAGCGCGGAAGGCATGACTGCTACGGATGCCAGAAGAAGGGCGCCGATGCCGAGGTCATAGTCTACAACGATTGATACGATGACTGCTGCCGCGAAGGAGAAGATGACCTGTATGAATGCAGTGACGATCATCGGGAGGATGTAGCCTCCGATGAAGTTGCCGCTCTTCATTGGCGAGGAATAAAGGCGTGTCAGGAAGGCGCTGCCTCTGTCCTTTGCAACTGAGATTGCCGTGAAGAGCATGATGAACATCTGTCCGAAGATGGCTATGCCGCCTGAAAGGCTGTCGATCCTGAATAATGTGTTGCCTGCTTCCTTTGGAATGGCGCTGTTAACGACCGACATGATGATGAGCATGACGATCGGAAATCCGATGCAGAAGATCCAGCTGAGTGGGTCTCTGATTGTCTCGATGAAGTTTCTCTTTGCAAATACTATTGTTCTTTTCATTGTCTTATTCTCCTTCAAGTTCTGTCTCCGCCATTGTTACGAAGACTTCCTCCAGGCCTTTCTTGCCTGTCATGTTCTCCAGTTCCTCAAGGGTTCCGGTTGCCATTACCCTGCCCTCGTTCATGATGACGATCCTGTCAGCCAGCGACTGGGCTTCTTCCATGTAGTGGGTGGTGAGGATTATCGTCATGCTCTTTTTGAGTTTCTCGATCTCGCGCCAGAGCTGTCTTCTGGCAAGTACGTCGAGGCCCAGTGTAGGCTCGTCGAGGAAAAGTACCTTCGGCTCGCCTATGACTGCCATGGCGATGGAAAGCTTACGCTTGTAGCCGCCTGAGAGAAGCTTAGCCTTCTTGTTGGTGAACTCTTCCAGCGAAAACGCCTTGATGGTATTCTCGACTGCGGCCTTCGCCTTTTCCTTCGGAAGGTAGATGTCAGCCATGAACTGAAGGTTCTCTTTAACTGTGAGGTTCTCTGCTACTGATGTGTCCTGAGGTGAGACGCCGACAAGTCTTTTGACTTCTTCCGTGCCTTCGACGATGTCGTGGTTCATGATCTCTGCTTTGCCTTCGGTCGGCTTTGTAAGGCATGTGAGCATCTTTACCGTGGTGGTCTTGCCTGCGCCGTTGACGCCGAGAAGTGCAATAAGTTCGCCCTCTTCTACTGTTAATGAGAGTTTGTCGACTGCGACCTTGTCCTTGTATCTCTTGGTCAGGTTTTCTGTTCTGATTGCATATCCCATATTTGTGTCTCCTTTGTCTTTGTTGAGGGGATGATATCTTATTGGGGATATGAGAATAAATAATTCTTATATGAACGGTAGTTTTAGGCGTATGAACGGCTGTGGAGTTGGTCCGTTTCGGCATGCGAAGCCGATTTGGACCAACTTTTGTTGGACTTGGCGGGTGTTTTCGAGAAGAATGGGCCAAAAAATCGGGAAGAAAGCTGTTGAGACAGATAATTTGGGGAGCATATGGGACCAAATTGGGGGTTGCTATGGAAAAAAGTCCAAAAAAAATTGGACCAAACTGCCGTGGGGTGGCAATTTGGTCCAAGGAGTTCTGGTTGATCAGGAAAGCTGGTCCCAGGTCCTGTCGTCTTCTTTGTAGCCGGACGAGGACTTGGCCTTGACGATCAGCTTGACGATGAGGCCGGAGCAGAGGATGAGCGCCACGAGGACCCATCCGAAGATGATGTTGGCCTTGAGAGAGTAGTTGTCGGCTGCGCCGTAGATACCGCCGCTTCGGATCAGGTTGACCAAGTTCCAGATGAAAAGGCCCAGAAGGACAACCGGTGAGATGAACTTGATGGATGGCAGGAACCACCAGGAAGGCATCTTGAAGGTCTTGGTGTTGCGGTTGAGTTCGTCGAGGATCTTGGTTGTCTTGAAGAACCAGCCTGCGGCGATCATCTCGAGGATACCCGTCAGGATGAGCGTGTAGCTGTTGATGAAGTAGTCGACGATGTCGAGGATTGCAAGACCTGCGCCTGTGACGTAGATCAGACTGATAAGACCCTCGATGATGCAGATCGTGAGGGTGGTCTTTTTCTTGTTGAGGTGAAACTTGTCGGAAATGGCCGTCGAGACCCCTTCAATGATGGAGAAGAGTGAGTCAATGGCGAGAGTGATCAGGCAGAAGTAGAAGATGAACGCGAAGATCATGTTGAAGATTCCGCTGTCGGAGATCTTGACGATCGCCTGAGGATAGATGATGAATGCGGTCGCGATGCCTGATGCGGACATGTTGTCGAGCATTCCGACGCCGGCCATGGTCGTAAACATAACGATACCGGCTAGGATGCTGATAAGCATGTCGGAAAAAGCAATGATGAGCGTATCAATTGCGATGTTGGATTTCTCATCAAGGAATGACCCATAAGCAAACATGATCGCCATGGATGTGGAAAGCGAATAGAATACCTGGCCTATCGCGTCGACCCAGAGATTGGAATCGCCGAGAGCCGACCACTGAGGGATAAAGAGCTTCGCGATGCCGCTCATGGCACCCGGCATCATCATACCGCGGACAGCCATTATGAGAAGGCAGATAACAGGAAGCGATACCGTGAACTTAACGACTTTGCCGACGCTGGTCGTGCCGTTACGGATACAGACATATGCGAATGCCCATGCCAGGAGCAGGCAGCCTAATACCGGCCAGGATATAGTCTTAAAACCGGATGTGGTTCCGGTGGTCTTTATCGTGTTAGCCCAAAGGGAGCTGGCAGCTTCAGTGTCACCGGTCATGCCCTTGAACTTGAAGCTCATGAAGAACATGAGGATGACCCATGCGAATACCGCTGCGTAGTAGATCGAGATGCCGATACCGTTGGAAACGGCGAGCCAGCCGATGCCCTCGGTCTTCTTGTTCATGGCACGCATGGAACCCGGTGCGCCCTGCCTTGTGTATCTGGAAACTGAAATCTCCATCATGAGAAGCGGAATACCGATAACGAGCATCGCCAGTAAGTAGACGAATAAGAAAGCTCCTCCGCCGTATTTAGCGGCCAATCCCGGAAATCTCCAGGCATTGCCGAGTCCGACAGCCGAACCGATTGCTGCCAGGATAAAAGCCGATCTGGATGACCATTTTTCACGCATAGATAAACACCCCCGAATAAGGATAACATACCGCTTAACACAATATATTTCAAGAATGTTTTTCCTTGTTAAAAATGTGACTAAAAAGCCTGTTATCAGTATCGTAGCCATGATAAGATTCAAGTCTATACTTTCTTGATTTAGGAATTTAGCATGCCTAGAAAAATACGCAAAGGATCATTAATTACCAATGGAGTTGTGCTCGAAGTTCATGAAACGGCAACCATAGTCCTTTTCTTAGAACTAGGGTATGATGTTGAACTGATTCCAAGATCAAACCAAGAGGGAATTCATAAACCAGATATCAAAATGAATGGATTGGAATGGGAGATTAAGGCTCCTAAGGGTGAAGGTAAATGGTTAATTAAAAACACTCTTAAGAAAGCTCAGCATCAGTCAGAAAATATAATTATCGATCTTAGACGCATCAAAATTCCCGAAGATAAATGTTTGCCTTCAATCAATAGGGAATTTTTACACTCAAAACGAATAAAAAGAATTAAAATTGTAACAAAAAAGGGCGAATTACTTGAATTAAACAAATAGTCTCTATAAAATATAGGCAGAAGGACAGGACCTGCATTGGAATGTGCGGGACACCGTCCTTTTAATTTGCTCGAAAATCAGACGTAGAGTGAAGATACGTGGAAGAACTTGCAGTTGTCGTCGAAATCGTTCTCGAACTTCATCAGTGCCTGATGAGTGTCGTCGATGTAGATGAAGGCTCCGTACTTTTGGCGGATCTGCTCGAGGTAGACTTCCTTATTGTCGATCGAGGTCGCCATGATCACGTTTTCGAGAGGGATGCAAGGATAATAACGCGAGATCTGCTCCTTCTTGTAGGAGTACTCGATGTCGTTGTGCATGCGGGACAGGACAAACTTGTCGTTCTTGAGGGTCGGCACGAAGTCGGTCATGAAGGAGATCGGCTCGGTCTTCAGGTTCTCGCCGCGCTGCATGGCCTTAAGGAGCGACTCCGGGGTCTCGCCGCGCATGTTGATCCTGTCTTCATACCACCTTGCCTCGAAAAGGACACCATCATAATCGAAAACGATCGGTATGTCGGGGTTCTCGATCTGCTTCATCAAATAACTGTTCAACAGTAAACCTTCTTCTTACGTTATGTCGCAAAAAAAGACCATCCGCTATGGATGGTC